>JBEPWW010000109.1:6110-8047 GCA_041642215.1 Salinimicrobium sp.
ATTTCGGGGTCTTTTTTGTTTTTCCTGAGATAATTCCGAAGCACTTTTGCAGCTTCTTTTAGCTTATCAAAAGAATCCCCGGGTGGATCGAGATCAAAAATGATCTTATCAGGCTGGCGTAAACGATCCTTCTTACTTAACCAGGTGTGGAAGGCAACCGTGTTCTGGTTGACCAGGTAAATCAGGCTTTTTTTGTTATTGCAGACGATCTGGGTATTGGTCCCTTCTTCAGTTTCAATTTCTACACGTTTTATATAGTCCGGGAAGTATTCTGAAGCATTTTTTTGATAGAATCCCGGCTCTCCAATCCCATTGGGAAATCTGTAAAGGGTAAGCGGTCTGTCTTTAAGGTGGGGGAGGATCCTTTCGGCGATCCGGTCGTAATATTGTGCCATATCTCCCTTGGTGATCTTCTTCTTCGGAAAAATCACTTTTTCAGGATGGGTGATTTCGATCTCTTCAATTTCCATATGGGTTTATTTTTTCTCGTTAGCAGTTTCTTCCGCGGCTATTTCTTCGATGCTGCGGCCTGTTACAACGCTGTTGGGCTGTGTGCTTATAGGATTCCTTCGCGCATCGGCATGTTTGTCATCCTGTTTCATCAGGAGCCAGTTCCCTCTCATTCGGCCTCCTTTCATTTTTATAAGATTATAGCCGCCTTGTAGCTTCTTTCCGTTCAGGTCGATCTCAATACTTCCTGCCTTAAAACTCTCCTCAAGGCTCATGGGGTTTCCTTCTTCATCTTTTTTTATGCTTTTGATCCTTCCTTTATCCCAGATCAATACCGTCCCTCCACCATATTCTTCCCTTGGAATGCTGCCTTCGAAAACGGCATAGGCCAAAGGATGGTCTTCGGTAGGAATTGCCATGCGTTTAACAGAAGGATTGGTGCTGGGGCCTTTCGGCACCGACCAGGATTTAAGGGTCCCGTCGATCTCCAGCCTAAAATCATAATGAAGGTTAGTGGCATCATGCTTCTGGATCACGAATATGGGGATCTCACTTTTCTTTTCTCCGGAAATTCCTTTGGGCTCCCCGGTCCTGGTAAAATCCCTTTTTTCATTATAGGTTTTCATTGCGGCGGTTTTTTCAGAAATTACAAAATATGAAGGAATCGGGCCGTTAATTATTTGAAAAATCCCTGGGAATGAAATGAATATAATAATTTGGTTTTGTTTTTACGGGAATAATAAATTGAATACTTTTGCCAACTTAATTTACCGGGGACGTGTCTCCCCAAAACAGTAAAAGATGGATCAGTTAGTAGTTTTTGCGATCGCTGTTTTTACAGGTTTTATTGCCATTAATAACCCGGTGGGAAACATTCCCGTCTTTTTGGGTCTTACCCGGCAGGCCGATCGTATCACCAAAAGGAAGATCTCCAAAAAAGCCACTTTTACGGCTTTTATTATCGTTTCGGGATTTATCATTCTGGGAAAATATATCTTTTCTTTATTCGGACTTACCGTTCCGGCCTTTAAAATTACGGGCGGGATCCTGATCTTTTTTGTGGGCTTTGAAATGATCCGGGCACAGGTTTCCAGTATTGATAACCAGGCAGAGGTCAATTTTAATGAAGGGATCTCTATTTCCCCTCTGGGAATTCCCATACTTGCAGGGCCGGGAACCATAGTAACAGCGATGAACTTCACGACCAATGCCGGTTATATACAGTTACTCATTATAATAGTCATGCTGGCCCTTATCATGTGGTTGAACCACCTGGCTTTTCTCTCCAGCGATTATCTGGTAAAATATATAGGAGAGAATAAGATCGTGGTAGTGGAGAAAATCATGGGGCTAATTATTGCCATTATTGGTACCACCATGGTCATTGAAGGGATCCATATTGCCTTCCTGAACTAGGTTTTAGAAGTATTTAAAAATAATAAATTGATTTATAGTGTTTTATCCGATTATTAGCCGTAAGTTTGCAG
>JBEPWW010000110.1:0-7969 GCA_041642215.1 Salinimicrobium sp.
TTTATGCTTCCTGAGGTAATTCCGAAGCACCTTTGCAGCTTCCTACAGCTTTTCAAAAGAACCTTCGGGGGGATCAAGATCAAAGATGACCTTGTCAGGCTGACGGATCCGGTCTTTTCTGCTTAGCCAGGTATGGAAGGCGACCGTATTCTGATTGACAAGGTAGATCAGGCTCTTTTTATTGTTGCAGACTATCTGAGTGTTCACTCCATCTTCTGTCTCGACCTCCACCCGTTTAATGAAGTCCGGGAAGTAGTCCGACTCATTTTTCTGATAGAAACCGGATTCTCCAATTCCATTTGGAAAGCGGTTAAGGGTGAGAGGCCTGTCCTTAAGATAAGGGAGCATTTTTTCAGCGATCCGGTCATAATACGATGCCATGTCTCCTTTGGTGATCTTTTTCTTCGGAAAGATTACTTTTTCAGGATGAGTGATCTCTATTTCTTCTATTTCCATGTTTTCTAAATTCTATTACTTATTATCTTCAGCAGCTTCGTCTTTCGCGATCTCTTCTATGCTGCGTCCGGTTACCACGCTCTTTGGCTGTGTGCTTACCGGATTTCTTCTGGCATCAGCCTCCTTGTCGTCCTGTTTCATCAGCAACCAGTTTCCTCGCATCCGACCTCCTTTCATTCTGACCAGGCTATAGCCGCCTTTAAGTTTTTTACCATTAAGAGCCACCTCGATGCTTCCTGCCCTGAAACTTTCTTCCAGGCTTATCGGGTTTCCTTCCTCATCTTCCTTTATGCTTTTGATGGTTCCCTTATCCCATATGAGCACCGTTCCGCCACCATACTCTCCCTTGGGAATCGTGCCTTCAAAATCAGCATAGGCCAAAGGGTGATCTTCAGTCGGAATAGCCATTCGCTTTACAGAGGGATTGGTGCTGGGGCCTTTAGGAACGGACCAGGATTTGAGCGTACCGTCAATTTCGAGGCGGAGATCATAATGCAGGTTGGTAGCATCATGCTTCTGGATCACAAATATCGGAGTTTTATTTTTTTTCTTTCCGGATATTCCCCTGGGTTCCCGGGTTTTGCTAAAGTCCCTTTTTTCATTATAGGTTTTCATGAGACAGTTTTAATAGAAATTACGAAATATCACAGAACCCTGCCGTTAAAGATTTGCGAAATCCCTGGAACAGAAATGTATCTAAACCCAGATTTACTTTTGCAGAAAGGATAATTTGAATACTTTTGCCAACTTAATCTACCGGGGGCAGGGTCTCCTCAAAGGGTAAAAAAATGGATCATTTATTAGTTTTTGCGATCGCTGTTTTTACAGGTTTTATTGCCATTAATAATCCGGTGGGTAATATTCCGGTATTTTTAGGTCTCACGCGCCAGGCCGACCGTGCCACTAAAAGGAAGATATCCAAGAAAGCGACCTTTACCGCTTTTATAATTGTCTCGGGTTTTATCATCCTGGGGAAGTATATTTTTGAATTGTTCGGACTGACAGTTCCTGCGTTTAAAATCACCGGGGGTATACTTATCTTTTTTGTAGGATTTGAGATGATACGGGCACAGGTTTCCAGTATCGATAACCAGGCAGAGGTTAATTTCAATGAAGGAATCTCCATCTCACCTTTAGGGATTCCGATCCTGGCAGGACCGGGTACCATTGTGACAGCCATGAACTTTACCACTAATGCAGGATATATCGAACTGCTCATTATAATAGTGATGCTGGCGGTAATTATGTGGCTAAATCACCTGGCGTTTCTTTCCAGTGAATACCTGGTCCGGTATATTGGAGAGAATAAAATTGTGGTGGTTGAGAAAATAATGGGGCTTATTATTGCCATCATTGGTACTACCATGGTAATCGAGGGAATAAATATTGCCTTCCTGAACTAGTCTGTTTCAGGTATTTAAAATAATAAATTGATTTATAGTTGATTATCCGATTATTAGACGTAAGTTTGCAGTCAATTTAAATTTATATAATGAATAAAGGTATTGTTAAGTTCTTTAATGACTCAAAAGGTTACGGATTTATTAAAGACGAAGAATCAAATGAAGAGTATTTCGTACATGCTAATGGTTTAGTTGATGAAATTAGACAGGATGACGAAGTTACTTTTGATCTTGAAGAAGGAAGAAAAGGAGTGAACGCGGTAAATGTTAGACAAGCATAGTCTTTCATATATGTCAAAACTTTAAGCCTTACGTAAGTAAGGCTTTTTTTATGCTCTGTCGCGAGCGGGACCGGCTTGCGAAGACCCTGTTCTTTCTCGGCTCCTAATTGTTTTTTTACGTCCGGCAGCAGGAAAACAAAGTTTCTGTTGATCAAAATTAATCTCTCGATTTCAAAAAAATTACTACCTTAATGTCATGAGAACATTAATGCTTTTCCTTCTTCTCGGGCTACAGGTAACCGCCCAGGAGATATCGGTTAAAAAAGGGGTGGTGATGGATTCCCTGAAGGTCAACGATACTCTGGCCGAGAGTTATGCCTTGTTTCTTCCTTCAGGTTTTCAGGAACAAAGGGCCTGGCCGGTGATATTTGTCTTTGATCCGCAAGGTCGCGGGAAATCAGCCGCCCAATTGTTCAAACCTGCTGCAGAGCAACAGGATTACGTTGTGGTAGCTTCTAATGATATTAGTGCCAACAAGCCCCTGCAGGAAAACCTGATGACGGCGGCACGGTTGATGTCGCAGGTCACTGCGATGCTCCCGGTTGATTTCAACCAGATATCGGTAGCCGGATTTGGAGAAGGTGCAGATGTTGCGACTTCTGTTCCGCTCGTATTTGACAATCTTCACGGGGTGATCGCGATAGGAAGACATTTCTTCAATTATGAAGCATTAAACGGCAGGAAGAAAGAATTCACTTTTGTAGGCCTCGTGGGTGACCGGCAATTTACCTCTTATGGGATCAAATCGGCTGCGCAGGCTCTGGACTTTTTGAAATTCCCCAATGAAGTTCATATTTATGAGGGAGGGGAAAAGTGGCCACATCCCGATCTCATTTCCGCTGCTATGGCGTCTCTTACCATTTCGGCAATGAAGAAAGGCCTTCGGCCGCAGGATCCGGGCCTGATCAATAATTTCTATAATCAGGACCTGGCCAGGGTAAACAGGATGCTAAGCAATCAAAGATATGTGCAGGGATATGATCTGCTGGAGGTGCTGGAAGAAAAATATTTAGGTCTCAGGGATGTTTCCGAAGTAAAAGAAAGAAAAAAACAACTTGCCCGTTCCCGCAATTTCCGCGAACAAGAGAAAGAGATAAGGGAGATCACCGCAAAAGAGGAAGAGCTGCTAAAGGATTATGTATTCTATCTTGCGCAGGATATAGCCACTGCCAATTTTGAAAACCTGGGCTGGTGGAATTATCAGCGCCTGCAACTGGATGCTTTAAGTGAAAGTGAGAAAGAAACTGAAGTCAATATGGGATATCGGCTTCAGGGGTTTATAAAAGAACTGCTCCGGGTCAAAAAACGAGAACTTCAGGAATCAGAGACTACTCTCGAACAAAGTCTTCTTATAAACATGGTGCAGACGATCTTTGACCAAACCAATTTCGAAGCCTATAAAAATATTCTCAGTTTAAGCGCACTCGACGGAGATTATAATACCGCACTTTTCTACCTGGAAGAAATGTTGAAGAACGGGTATGATAATGAAGAAGAGCTGTACAATATTGAAGGGACCCTGGGGCTAAGGATGACGCCTCAGTTTAACTGGTTAGTAAAAAAGTACCTCGGTTCCTCCAGGTACTATAAAGATTTTGAGCTCGAAATAAATTGATCAGATCCAGGGTAAGGTTATATGCCGGGAAAGATAGATTCCCAGGAAAACAGCCAGGATACCCATTACGACGCTTGCCAGTAGGTATAAAGCAAGGCTGTAGTAATCCCCGGTTCGAATAAAAACCTGATTCTCATAGGCGAAAGCCGAAAAAGTGGTAAAACCGCCGCAAAAACCGGTTACCATCAACAGCATGGAATTAGGAGAGAAAGCCTGATGTTTTAGAGCGATCCCCAAGAACAGGCCAATCAATAGGCTGCCTATGACGTTTACGCCCAATGTGCCCAAAGGTATCCCCTCGCTGGGATTCAGGCTACGGGAAACCAGGTATCTCAGGACGCTGCCGGCGCCTCCTCCCAGGAATACCAGAATGAGCTGCTTCATAAAGATGATTCTACTACTGGAATGTAGATCTCAGTGATCCAGAGTGCGGGGTTTTCCTGTTCCACCGGATTGGTGATATAGACTTCAAATGGTTTCCCGCGGGAATCAACCTCCAGCTCATTTTCTTCAATATAGCGGTAGGATGCTTCCCATGCTTCGGCAGCATTTTTATAATTCCCTTTCAGCGTGGTTTTCACCACTTTCTGGGCCGGTAAATAGCCGTTTAACACACGACTACCGGATGGCGTGACCACCTGGCTGGCAGTGGGCAGGGCAGCTGAAAAAATAGTCGTCCCGTTTTGTTCATCCCGCTGATTATAGATGATAAAAGGTTTTCCATTGATGGAAATCCCGTTTTCCTTCATATAGTTGGTTACATCCTCAAAAAGTTCTGCAGCGCGTTGATTGACTTCATTTATTTTGGCGGCAGTGGACCGGTACATATAGTAACCTCCCCCGTGACGTGTAGTGCCCTGTACATTTACCGTATACTCCTCCATTTTTCGGGTGATCTCTGTCTCAAGGTTCTTCAGGCTCTTTTCAAAAATAGGCTCAAAGATCTCAGGCATATTGGTGTTCTGCAGAGTAAAGGCCAGTTTCTGTTTAAAATTTTGGGATCCGGTCATTCTCCAGGTAACCCTGGTCTCATTTTCCTCCTGTTCAAATTCCCATACCACCCTGGCACTGGCTTTCCCGGTGCTGGTTTCGATCTCCAGATCCTGCTCGATTTGATTATAGGGGGAGATCCCGGTGGTTGTGATTTTTCCATCCCTCATCTCCTCACTGGTCCAGGTGAAACCCGCTCCTTCTCCGGTAGTGTTATCCAGGTATGTGAGCTCCATTTCATTATCATTCCACGCCGGCCAGGTCTGCCAGTTTGAAAGATCTGCTACTTCTCTGAAAAGCAGTGGGGCGGGAGCTTTAATGATATAACTTTCTTCAGCAGAAAAGCGCCCGTCCTTGGTCGCAATGTAGATCGATCCGGCAATAAACGCGATCAGGATCAAAAACAGGAGATACTTGATGATTTTCATAGTTCTCGAGGGTGGTTTAGTTCATTATTATGCTAATATAATTATTTTATAGAAGGCTTATTCTTACATTTGTTAATAAGTTGAAAAAATAGAGGATTCATTCCTTTTAATCAGGAAATTAGGTTAGTTATTTTTTCTTTTTCAACCCTATATCAAATATTAAAATTTAATTCAATGAAGTTAAAATTTTATTTGTTGATACTCCTGGTATCAACTTTTGTTTTTTCATGTGCCGATGGCCGCATCGATGGGCCTTCTGAGGCGGAAGTATTAGCGCAAACCGATGATTTTGAGTATCAGGTTGATGAATTTGCTGATATCAAGGTCCTTAGGTATCGAATCCCGGGATGGGAGAATTTAAGCCTTAAAGAGCAAAAACTTGTGTATTACCTTACTGAAGCAGGGCTTAGCGGGCGTGATATTATGTGGGACCAGAATTACAGGCACAACCTGAAAATTCGTGAAGCCCTGGAAAACATCTATCAGGGCTATGAAGGCGACAGAGCTTCAGAAGAGTGGAAAGCTTTTGAAACCTATCTGAAACGGGTATGGTTTTCAAATGGCATCCATCACCATTATTCAAATGATAAGCTAATACCGGGTTTTAGTAAAGAATATTTTGATACGTTACTGTCTGAAACGGGTACGCTATTATCCGGGGAAGCCTATCAAGTGATCTTTGATCAAAATGATGCAAAGAAGGTGAACCTGGATGAGTCCAAAGGTTTGTTGCTGGGTTCTGAAGTTAATTTCTATGGACCAGATGTGACAGCCGGGGAAGCAGAGGAATTCTACTCAAAGAAGAAATCCCCAAATCCGGAGAAACCATTGGCCCACGGCTTAAATTCCAAACTTGTAAGAGAAAACGGTGAGCTGGTTGAAAAGGTATGGAAAAGCGGAGGGATGTATGGTGACGCTATTGACCAGATCATTTTTTGGCTTGAAAAGGCAAAAGGGGTAGCAGAAAATAAACAACAGGAAGATGCTCTTGGCCTGCTGATCGAGTATTACCGCACCGGGGACCTTCAAACCTGGGATGACTATAACGTAGCCTGGGTGGAAGCTACTGAAGGGAATATTGACTACATCAACAGTTTTATTGAGGTGTATAATGACCCCATTGGCTACAGGGGTTCTTATGAGAATATTGTACAGATAAAGGATTTTGACATGTCCAGTAAGATGCAGGTCCTGGAAGAAAATGTACAGTGGTTCGAAGACAATGCCCCGCTCATGGAAGAACATAAGAAGAAGAATGTGGTAGGGGTGAGCTATAAAACAGTAATTGTGGCCGGGGAAGCTGGAGACGCCTCACCAAGTACACCCATAGGAGTGAACCTGCCTAATTCTAACTGGATCCGGGAGGCCCATGGAAGTAAATCTGTTTCTCTTGGAAATATTATCGATGCCTATAACAATGCGGGAAGCACTGGAAGATTACAGGAATTTGCTCATGATGAGGAAGAAGTTGAGTTGGAAGAAGAATATGGAGAGCTGGCAGATAAGTTGCATACCGCCCTTCATGAAGTGGTAGGGCATGCCTCTGGCCGTTTGAATCCGGGAGTTGGGGAGACCAAAGAAACTTTGAAAAGCTATGCTTCTACTTTAGAAGAAGGAAGGGCAGACCTTATTGCCTTATATTACCTGATGGATCCTAAGCTGGAAGAGTTTGGACTTGTAGATGATTATAAAAAAGTAGGGAAAGCAGCTTACGATGGATATATCCGTAATGGACTAATCACTCAGCTTATTCGCCTGGAGGAAGGGGCAGATGTGGAGGAGGCGCATATGCGCAACCGCCAATGGGTTAGCTCCTGGGTCTTTGAGCAGGGAAAAGATGAAAATGTCATTGAAAAAGTGACCCGGGACGGGAAAACGTATTATGATATTCAGGATTATCAAAGGCTTCGGGAATTGTTCGGGGAATTACTAAAAGAAACCCAGCGAATAAAATCTGAAGGAGATTATGAGGCGGTTCGGGAGCTTGTAGAGAATTATGGAGTCAAGGTGGATCAAACTCGCCACCGGGAGGTCCTGCAGCGTAACCAGTTGTTCAAATCCCCACCTTACAGTGGATTTGTTAACCCGGTACTCACACCCGAAATGGATGCCAACGGAGAAATAACAGCTATTCGTGTAATACAACCTGCCTCCTTTGAAGAGCAAATGATCAATTATTCTGAAGTGTATAATTTTCTGCCGGTAGAAAATTAAGAGAAGCCTTAGGGAAAAAAGAAAACCGCCAATTTAAATGGCGGTTTTTTTATGGGAAAGCCTATCTAGCCTTTGAGATAATCTTTCAGGAAGAACAGGAAGATTATAAAGGCGATGAAGCCGAGCAGAACATATAAAGCGCCCTTATAATATTTTTTATGGAGTTTCAGGTCCTTTCGATAGCTGAAGATGATGACAATTGCGAAGACCACTACAAATATCCCTGCAAATATTAACTGACCGGTACTGAACATTTTTATAATTTTATGCGAAGTTAACTTATACGACCCATATTAACAATGAAAAAGAAATTAGAGGCAGTTCGTAAATTTCATGCAGCCTTTGGACTTGGGATCAATGAGAAACCCGTCGCTGACCTTGGAGGAGCCAGGAACCGACTGCGGTTTGAGCTTATGAGGGAGGAAAACCAGGAGTATCTGGAGGCTACCGCGAAAGGGGATGTTGTGGAGGTTGCAGATGCCCTGGGGGACATGTTGTATATTCTCTGCGGCACCATTATAGAACATGGTATGCAGCATAAGATTGAAGAGGTTTTTGAAGAGATTCAAAAAAGCAATATGA
>JBEPWW010000111.1:0-7965 GCA_041642215.1 Salinimicrobium sp.
TGCCAACAGCATCGGCCCCTATGATCTTAAGATACCGGTATTCGGCCCGGGTTTCCAATTGGGGCCCTACTACAGAGGCATAAACGCCTTTTCTTAGGGTGATATTATTTTCTTTGGCGATCTCCTGCATGATCCTTCCGCTTTCCTGGTCGTAAGGAGCACTCATGTCTGTAAATCTGGTTCCCAGGTGCTCAACCCCTCTAAAGGCCAGAGGTGATCCTCCCTGCAAATTGATATGATCATCGATAAGCATGATCTCACCTTTTTTAAATTTGGGATTAATTGCGCCGGCTGCATTGGAAACGAGCAGTTTTTTTATTCCCAGTCTCTTCATTACCCGTACCGGGAAGGTGACATCCCAGAGGGAATATCCCTCATAAATATGGAATCGGCCCTGCATGACTACCACTTTTTTGTCATCCAGTTTTCCAAAAATGAGCTTTCCCTTGTGGAACTCGACAGTCGCGGTAGGGAAACCGGGAATGTGGTTATAGCTGACTTCTGAAATTATTTCCAGTTCATCAATGAGTTTTCCCAGGCCGGTGCCCAGGATGATACCAATTTCGGGTTTATCGAATCCTCTTTCTTTTAAATAATCTGTAGTTTCCTCTAAATCTCTAATCATTTTCCTGTAGTATATTGCTGAAGTTCAGGGTAGGCATTGAGATCTTTTACGAAATCAATGTCATTCCGGGCTTGCAGCATTTTTATTTTTTTATTTTTAAGATCTTCCAAAGTATCCTGTAGCACCCTGTCTGTGCTCCAGGCTTTATTTTTAAAGACAGCCGAATTTAAGGAATTCATTCCCAGTAAATAGTATCCGCCGTCCGGGGCCGGGCCAAGAACCGCATCATTTTGCTCCAGAGCGCGAAAAGCCTCCCAGATGTCCTGTTGTTGCAGCTCATAGATGTCGCTGCCAATGATCGCGATATGGGAGTACCCGTCATCAAAGTTCTCCCTGAAGGCGTTTTCCATGCGTTCCCCCAGGTCTGCTCCTTTTTGCGCCCTTTTCTGAAAAAT
This sequence comes from Salinimicrobium sp., assembly GCA_041642215.1. Lineage (GTDB taxonomy): Bacteria > Bacteroidota > Bacteroidia > Flavobacteriales > Flavobacteriaceae > Salinimicrobium. The sequence goes on from JBEPWW010000111.1 coordinate 1,021, forward strand.
AGCATTTTCCCAGCAATCTTCCTGTTCAACAGCTTCAGAGTAGTAAACAATTTTTTCGAAGGGCAGGTTCCTGGTGATCCTCGCTGTACGCTCCAGGAGCATTTTATACACCTCCAGCGCGGCCCGGTCGCCAATATCTGCTGCCAGTCTTTTCTTGACCTTCCCGGGTTCAGGATTGCGGGTGAATATGATCAACAGGTTTTTCTCAGCTTTCATTTTATAATCTCCTTAATATTAAGTAACCGATCCCTGGCAGCTGCTCCCGGCTCCTGCAGTGCACCCATAACAGTGCTGGGATATACAAATATTTCTGTTTTCCAGGGCCTTCATATCGAAATCGTTGATATGCTGCACCCGGGAATCTATCTTCATATCCAGCATCTGGTTGAAATCACAGTCGTACAACCAGCCGTCCCAGCTTACAGAAAGCGTGTTGGTACACATGACGTTTTCTACTGCGGAAGGATTAAAGGCTTCTACCAGTGCATTCATGTAATCCTCGTAATTTTCTGAAGCTATAAGGTACTCCAGAAAACGGCTTATGGGTAAATTGGTGATGGTGAAAAGCTGGTTGAAAGAAATACCGAAATCCTCAAAAAGGGCTTTTTTAAAATCCTTTTCCAGCGCCTGCTGATTGGTCGGTAAAAATGCTCCCGAAGGATTGTAGACCAGGTCCAGTTTCAGGTTGGATCCTTCCTTGCCGTATCCAACGACATTTAACATTTTCAGAGCTTCAATAGATTTGTCGAAAACACCTTTTCCCCGCTGCCTGTCGGTTTTTTCCCTTTTGTAAAAGGGGAGGGAGGAAACCACGTGAATATTGTGCTTTTTAAAAAACTCCGGAAGATCATGATATTTTTTGTTTGCCAGGATTATGGTAAGGTTAGAGCGGACTATAAAATCTTCTATCCCGGCTTTAGCGGCCTGTTCCACAAACCAGCGAAAATCCGGGTTCATTTCAGGTGCGCCGCCTGTTAGGTCCAATGTGTGTGCACCAGATTTTCTGATGACTTCCAGGCATTGCTCCATGGTTTCTCTGCTCATGATCTCCTTGCGGTCAGGACCGGCATCCACGTGGCAATGCGAACATACCTGGTTGCACATATAACCCAGGTTGAGTTGAAGGATCTCGAGTTTTTTTGGCTTGAGAGGGTAGTCCCCGCCTGTTGCGATCTTTTCCCTGAAAAGCGGCAGTTGCCCATCCCCGAAGATCCCATTGCTAAGATACTTTAGCTGCTCTGCGGGGTCAGACAGGTTGCTGTTTCGGGCTAAGAGGGATTTTGTTGACATGATTGCTTCTTGTTGGATTGTGGAGACTGGATTGTAGGGATCATACTGTGGATGCCGTGGATACTGATGAAACGTTCTATAGAACGTCTTTACAGAGGGACTCCTGCCTCAGGACTTCGTCCTTCTGTGGGTCTGCTTACATCGACAACTTATCATACTTGTTCATCATCTGTACTCCGTGTACCAGGGTCGCACCGCCCTTTATGGCAGCTCCCACATGGATGGCCTCCATCATTTCTTCTTTTTCTACCCCGCGTTCGAGTCCGTCTTTTGTGTAGGCATCAATGCAGTAAGGGCATTGTACCACATGGGAGACGGCGAGGGCTATGAGTGATTTTTCCCGGGCCGTAAGGGCTCCTTCTTCAAAAACCTTGTTGTAATACTCGAAGAACTTACTTCCCAGCTCCTCATCCCACTCTGAGATCTTTCCAAATTTTCGCAGATCGGCAGGATCATAATATGTTTTAGACATGATGTAGCTTTTTTGAAGCCTCTAATATACGGCTTTCGTATAAGCTGAAGGGGTCTCTACGGGTAGAATCTCCTGAGGGAAAACAGTTTTTTAAAGTGTCCCCGGCAGGATTATATTGGACGGAATGAAGGCAGATGAAATAGATTTATACCCAGAGATCTGAGAAAAACAGTAGCCCCAGAATAATGATGACCGCAATGACAATAATGGCGATCACGCCTATGTTTCCGCCTTTCTTCTTTTCGGTGGACTGGTTGGCCAGGTTTCGCGTCTCATCTTTGGGCGCATCTACCGGAGTCGAGTCTTTTGTGAACTTCTTTTTTTCGTTCTCCATGGTTTGATGGTATTGGTTTTTACTCAATTTACAAAATTCCGGACATAACCGGTAAAGCTTTGTAAACCAAAGTGCGGGAATTAAGACAATTTTAATGCTGCTTTGGGAAGTTTTTTGCTGCTAAACAAAAAGGTCCTGCCATTGAATTTCCTTCATTCTGTGCAAGATCTGTTTTTGCGGGATCTCTTGAGGTAATGCTGGTAACCTACCGGCCTCCTCCTGCCTGAGTGGATAATTCAGGATGCTAAGCAATGTTCCGGATCTTTCCACAGCCATGGCTTTCTGATCTTCAGAAAGCTGCCTCACCCATTTGCCGTATTTCCCTTTTTGGAGATGTCCCGGGCTGCGGTCTTTCATACTGGAAAAAGTTACGGCCCTCGCAATTTCCTTTTGATCAGTCTCCGTCAGGGGAAGCTCGAGGTAATTCAGCAAGCCCCGGAATTCAGCTTCAAAGTCATTCAGGAGCCGCTCGTAAAAAATAAAATAGATATCCAGATCCTCTTTTTGAAGCAGGTAGTTGCCAACGAACCACTCCCACTGTTCCAGGAGTCGTTCATATTCCCCCTCGAGATAGGATCCGGGGGAGGAATAGGAGGTGGGGTAGTTTTGTTGCATATATGGGGTAAAAGCAAACCCGGCCGAAGATAAAGCCCGGTCCCTGGGATCACGAATGATGCAGACCTTTTTATCGAAAAATGGAAAAACCTCAAAACTCCTGTTGCAAAGTGTGGAATGTGTCCATGCCAGAGATGTAGAATCCAAATATTCCCGAAGATCATCGAGAGGCTCCCGAAAAATGGAGCTCACCCTGTAGTAACATGCATCTTCTTCAATGTCGAGCATATCCACCCCGGCCTGTCCCTTAAAGCTCAGATCCTGCTGCTTAAGCCGCGGATATTCGGGATGTTGTTTAATAAAGCTTTTTGTTTCCCTGCTGCTCTTTTGCAGGGTATGATGAAGGATGGAATGCAGCCAGTAACTTCCCGATTTTGGAGCGCTTATTTGCAGGATCTTCATTACAGTTCTTTTCCTGATAAGCTAAAAAAAATATTGGAACGAACCTCTCAAGAAATCCTTAAATAGTTTGATTTCGATGTCTTAATCCGGTTTAAAATTATATGCCAGCGGGGATGGAGCTGTACAATATGACAGCTTGTGATAATCTCTTATCCATTACTCTCACTGAGGTTAGGAATTTGCTGATTAGATAATAGTCTCTGGCAAGGTCCTTGCAAGGTTTTGGGCTAACACAAAAAAACTTAAACATGTTTAGATCAAAAAGACTTGCGGGATTCTTCTTATTCCTGACCGTGATAGGTAGTACCGCAGCATTCGCGCAAACTCCACAGCTTCCACAGCAACAGCAACAGCAAAAAGTTGAGGTGAGTGATGCTGAATTAAATAAATTCGCTAATGCATTTCAGGGTATTAGAATGGTAAATCAGGAGGCACAAGAGGAAATGACCCAGGTGATCCAGGAAGAAGGAATGGAGATCCAGCGTTTCAATGAAATCTATCAGGCATCTGTAAATCCGCAGATGGAAGTAGAGGCCACAGGAGAAGAGCAAAAACAATTTGAAGCTATTTCTTCTGAACTGGAAGGAATGCAGGGTGCTTTTCAGCAAAAGATGGAAAAGATCATTACAGACGAAGGTTTGGCCATTGAAAGGTATGAGCAAATTGCAATGGGGCTTCAGGCAGATCCTGAACTTCAGGAAAGATTGAGAGCGGTTTTTGAGGAATAATCTGGAAAACCTTCTCGTAAAAAAAGGCAGCCGTAAAAGCTGCCTTTTTTTGTGCGATCAGGACCTGTAGTTGTGATGTATCCTTTACTTTCTCCGGAATATTGTGGCAATAGTTTTTCCTATTTCATCCAGTTTTTCAATTGGTTCTAAGATGGAAGGATTGGTAAGATCTATGCCTTTCGTATCTGCGACGCCTGCCTGCATGGGATATACAAGAATAAAACTGTTGTCTTGAAAATAGGTGTTCAAATATTCCGGGATCCTGCTCATGCTACTGTTATAGGAAAGCTTGTCTTTCCTGCTAAGCACAATAAGGAGGTTATCATCTTTTTGAACGTCCCTTGAAAGGATCAAAAAATCCTCCCATTTATTAAATTCGACGAATTCACATTCAATTGGATGTTTTGCATGTACGCTTTTAATATATCCCTGGGTTTCCTGAGTGGTATAAAAGACTAATTTTCCTCCTGTATTGCGGGCAATATTCCAGATCTTTACAAGCCAGAATGGAAAGCCAATCTCTTTTTCTGCTTTCTCCGGGACGATTATGATATGTCTTTTAATAGTGGCCAGAGGCTGGGCAGCTTTGTAAATAAGAGTGGTGGTATTGCATTTGGTAAGGATCCCTTCGGTGAGGTTTCCCAGGAAGGAATCGGAAATCCCCTTTTTTTGATGGAGCCCCAGGATAAGATCTGTTATATTTTGCTCTTTTACCACGCTGGTAATTCCATTAACAATATTAAGGTCATAGCGTAATAGTTCATGCACATAATTATCTGTTGAAGAGGCTAGAACGGCCGCTTTATTGAGTAATTTAGTGGCAGATTTTACGGCTGTATCATCTCTGGTTGCATTATTAATAATGGTGAGGGCATATATTCCCTCTATATTCTTTTTCGATTTTATCGTTAGTCCCAGGTTGATTAACTCCTCTGTTGTTTCAGAATTGCTTATGGGGATCAGGATTCTTTCCTGAATATCCCCTTCTTCAGAATCGGTTGCTGAGGCTTCGATCAAAGACTGATTTTTCGCTCCTTTTTGTGCGACAAAAGAAGCTATGGTACAGGTAATTAGGATCATTAAAATGGTTCCGTTCAGGATGCTTTCATCCAGCAGCCTAATAGGTTCCCCATCTTGTGACTCCCCCAGGATAATATTATACCCAACAAGGACTGCCGCCAGAGTAGCAGCTGCCTGCGCATTGCTTAAGCCAAAGATCAAACTGCGCTCTGTGCGGGTGTAGTTATATGTTTTTTGGGTAAGCCAGGCCGCAATGAATTTTGACGAGGTTGCAATGATGGTCATTACAGCTGCTACTTTGAGCGTTTGCAAATCCTGGAAAAAAGCCCGGTAATCAATAAGCATTCCTACTCCAATAAGAAAAAAGGGTATGAAAATGGCATTACCTACAAACTCTACACGATTCATAAGTGGGGAAGTGTGCGGAATAAGCCGGTTAAGAGCCAAACCGGCCAGAAAGGCTCCAATAATAGCTTCTATGCCGGCCAGTTCAGCAAGTACGGCTGCGAGAAATACCATCACCAATACAAAAATGTATTGTGAAACATTGTCTTCAAACCTTTTTAAAAACCACCTTCCTATTATAGGGAACAAAAACATTACCACAAGTCCAAAGGCCACAATAGAAATGGATAAGGTGATCCAGAACTGGGTATTGACCTCTCCGGTTGTCATTCCCACAATGACGGCAAGGACAAGTAAAGCAAGCGTGTCTGTGATCATAGTGCCTCCTACAGTAATATTTACGGCCCTGTTTTTAGCCACTCCCATTTTGCTTATCAGTGGATATGCAATTAGGGTGTGGGAGGCAAACATACTGGCCAGCAGGACCGAAGTAAAGATGGAGAATTCTAAAACATACAGCCCCGCTAAGGTCCCTAATGCCATAGGTATTAAAAAGGTGTACAGTCCGAAAACCACACTCTTTTTGCTGTTTTTTTTAAAGTCGGCCATATCTATTTCGAGTCCCGCAAGGAACATGATGTACAAAAGACCTGCTGTACCAGAAAGTATAATGCTGCTGTCCCGTTCAATGAGGTAAAATCCATTAGGCCCCACTATTGCACCGGCTATTATAAGACCAAGGAGGGGAGGGATCTTAATTTTATTAAGAAGTAGTGGCGCAATAAGGATAATGGTTAATATTAAAAGAAACTTTAGGACCGGATTGGTAAGAGGCAGACCGGCTTCGAATAAACTGAGTGCTATCATTGGGAGAGGGATTAAAAGTAGAACTTTCGGCCAGGGTTGGCCGGGAATCACCAAATATATTCTAATCTCTTTAATTCCTCGGAAAAAAAAAGGCATAATTATTAGCAATGTACTGTTGATCCACGACTAAACAAAATACCTTTTTTTAAATTCTGGTGTTTTTAAGGAGGTTTGGCAAGATGCTTGCATGACGAAGGGCTAACACAAAAAAACTTTAATTATGTTAAGATCAAAAAAATTTGCGGGTTTCTTCTTATTCCTAACTCTAATAGGTAGTACCGCAGTATTCGCGCAAGCTCCACAACTTCCACAACAACAGCAACAGCAAAAAGTTGAGGTGAGTGATGCTGAATTAAACAAATTCGCCAATGCATTTCAGGGTATTAGAATGGTAAACCAGGAGGCACAACAGGAAATGACCCAGGTGATCCAGGAAGAAGGAATGGAGATCCAGCGTTTTAATGAATTGTTTGAGGCGTCTGCTAATCCCCAGGTAGAAGTAGAGGCTACGGGAGAAGAGGAAAAGCAATTTGAAGCTATTTCTTCTGAACTGGAAGGAATGCAGGGAGCTTTTCAGGCAAAGATGGAAAAGATCATTACAGACGAAGGTCTTAGCATTGAAAGATATGAGCAAATTGCTATGGGACTTCAGGCCGACCCTGCACTTCAGGAAAGATTAAGAGCGGTTTTTGAAGGATAATCAATTAACTGTTTAGACAACAAAAAAGGCAGCCTTTCCGGCTGCCTTTTTTGTTTGTAAGAGATCAGGAGGTACAGTTCATTCCTGGATCATTTTTTTTCACCAAGTTCAGAAAGGATCAAATGGGTAGTGGGTTCTCCAAAGGTAATAAGCTTATCTATGAATTGTTGGA
>JBEPWW010000112.1:0-7711 GCA_041642215.1 Salinimicrobium sp.
CGGCATCCCCCGATGAGATATGGCCACAGGAAAACAGGATGAACCTCGAACTTTCAGTGCTGCAGGATGTGAAGGCTATAGTAACAGGTGATCCTTCTTTTAGTTCTACTGAACTTCACTTTTTCAATGAAGACGGTGCTCCCGTAAATGAAAATGAGCCATATGAAACAGGCAGGTTAAGGGTGGGGATAAAAGGAAATCCGAGTTTTGGAAATATCAGGATGTTGATGCTGGGGGTAAAAAACGGACTTCCAGAGGGCAATGCGCGGGATCTTTGCGGAGAGGTGTGGTTCAATGAACTCAGGTTATCTGACCTTAAGAATGAAGGTGGGTGGGCAGCTATCGTGAATATGGATGGGAACGTAGCTGATTTTGCTAATTTCTCGGCTACAGGAAAAAGGAGCACGGTGGGATTTGGTTCGCTCGAGGAGGGACCGAATTTGAGAAGCCGTGAAGATCTACAGCAGTATGATGTAGTGAGTAATTTAAATATGGGGCAGTTATTGCCGGCCGGGTGGGGAGTAAAAATCCCATTAAGTTATAGTATCGGAGAGGAACTCATTACCCCGCAGTATGATCCCGAATTTCTCGATCTTGAATTGAATACTGTGCTCGATAATGCTGCAACCCCCGAAATAAGGGAAGACCTGAAAGAGCGGGCTGAAAATTACACCAAAAGGCAAAGTGTGAATGTGATCGGGTTAAGGAAAGAAAGAACCGGAGATTCTAAACCAATGCCCTATGATATAGAAAATTTCACCATTTCAAGCAGTTACAACCAAATCGATCATCGTGATTTTGAAATTGAAGAATCCTTTGACCAGAATGTGCGGCTTGGGGCAGTGTATGATTATACCTTCGCCCCGGTGAAAGTGGAGCCATTGAAAAATGTGAGTGTACTTGACAGCAGTGCCTACTTCGCCCCGCTAAGAGATTTCAATGTTAATTTGTTGCCTTCCAGTATCTCAGCCAGTTCTAATATTTTCAGACAATACAATGAGCAGACCTTCAGGGAAATCAATCTCCCGCCTGGATTTCTTAACGGAATTCCCACCTTGTATCAACGGAATTTTCTTTTTGACTGGCAGTACACCGTAAATTACCGGCTTACGGAATCGCTGAGGTTTAATTTTAACTCTTCCACAAACCGCATCGTGCGAAATTATCTGGATGAAGAGGAGCGTCCGGATGCCACCACAAGAATTTGGGATGGCTTTTTCAATGTTGGCGAGCCCAACCAGCATTTCCAGTCGCTACAGGTGAATTACGACCTGCCGTTTGACAAAGTGCCTGTGCTGGATTTCATAAGAGCGACCTACTCCTATACCGGCAATTTCGAATGGCAGCGGGGATCCCGGATGTTCCAGGTTCTTGACCAGGTCCCCGATCTGGGTAACTCGGTGCAGAATTCAAATTCCCACCAGGTAAATGCCAACCTGGAGATGCAGAATCTGTACGACTATGTGGGTCTCAAAAAGAAGGTCCCAGGGAAGCGTGGTCAGACCATTCAGGAGAGGAGTAAGGGTGTTCCCACCCTAAACGGGAATGAAGGTGAGACAGAGGAGGATAACGCAGGAAACCGTCTGGGTACGGGTGACAAGACCTTCAACACCTTCGTTGGAATCATAACGGCTATTAAAAAACTGCAGGTGAATTATAAGGAAAGCAATGGAATCTCCCTGCCCGGCTATATGAACGACATTGGATTTCTAGGGACATTAAAACCTACCCCTGGCTTTACCTTTGGAAGCCAGGAAGAGGTTAAATACCTTGCAGCGAGAAAAGGATGGCTAACACTGTATCAGGATTTCAATCAGCAGTATACAGAAGTTGAGAATTCCCAGCTGAACCTTCAGGCTAATGTGGTTCTTCTTCCTGACCTGACGATTGAACTGAATGCAGGCAGGATGTATTCTGAGACCTTTAACGAAAACTACCGGGTTGTCAATTCCCAGTACATGCCCCTAAATCCGGTAACTTTTGGGAATTTCAATATTTCAACAATTCTTATCAGGACCGCCTTTGACCAGAGTTCGGAGGCCTCCTCGAACACGTTCCAGAATTTTCGGGATAACCGGCTTGCAATTGCCAGGAGGCTGGCCGTGGAAAACGGGCAGGATCCTAATATCACTGACTCTTCCGGGTATCCTGTTGGCTTCGGAAGGACCAGTCAAAATGTGCTGTTGCCTGCGTTTCTGGCCGCCTATTCTGGGAGTGACCCCAACGATATTAAACTGGGGGCTTTCCGGGATATTCCGCTCCCCAACTGGAATTTAAAATACACCGGCCTGATGCGCCTGGCCTGGTTCCAGAATAATTTCAAGCGCTTCTCCATCAATCATGGGTATAGTGCCGGTTATACAGTCAACCAGTTTCAGACAAACCTGAATTACAATCCAAGGGATCCGTTTGAGCTCGACCAGGCTGGGAATTACATCAGTCCTGACCTGTTCTCGAATGTTAACCTTACTGAGCAATTCAGTCCGCTGGTAAGACTGGATTTCGAAATGACCAATTCGATCAAGGTATTGGCAGATGTGCAGAAAGACCGGGCTTTATCATTAAGCTTTGACAATAACCTGCTTACAGAAATAAACGGGGACCAGTATACGTTGGGGTTAGGATATCGCATAAAGGATCTGAGGTTTACCACCACAGTTGGTGGAAAGCAGCGTATCTTGAGCAGTGATCTTAATTTTAAGGCAGACGTTTCTTTCCGGCACAATGAAACGGTCATAAGGTACCTGGATTCCAACAATAGCCAGGTAACAGCTGGACAGGATATTTGGGCTATTAATTTTACGGCGGATTATGCCCTGTCTAAAAATTTAACTGCGATGGTCTATTATGATCATAGTTTTTCTGAATATGCTATTTCGACAGCATTTCCTCAAACCACGATCAGGTCTGGAGTAACTTTGCGATATAACTTCGGAAATTAACAAATGGGGTTTGACCAAAACGATTAAAAAATTAACTTTGCTATTATATAAAAACTAACCTAGATGAAAATTCCAAACGATTTAAAGTACACCAAGGATCACGAATGGGTGAAAATTGAAGGCGATGTAGCTACAGTAGGTATCACAGAATTTGCACAGGGCGAACTGGGGGATATCGTATACGTTGAGGTAGAGACTGTTGATGAAACCCTCGAACGGGAAGAGGTTTTTGGTACTGTTGAGGCGGTAAAAACCGTGTCTGATTTGTTTTCTCCGCTTTCCGGTGAGATCATTGAGTTCAATGAAAGCCTTGAAGACGAGCCCGAAAAAGTAAATACAGATCCGTATGGGGAGGGATGGATGGTGAAGATAAGGTTTAGTGACGCGTCTGAAGTGGAGGATCTTTTGAGTGCAGAGGAATATAAGGCGGTTGTTGAAGGCTAGACTTTTCTTTTATATACCTGCGCTGGTTTATACAGGGGTAATACTCTATCTGTCCCTGATAAATCTTGCCGAGACGCCTGTAAAAGAGCTGGGGGTAAGTGACAAGGTCATGCATTTGGCGGCTTATTTTGGTTTGGCCTTTATTTGGATCTTCGCGGTCATGCACCCGGACAGAAATGAGAATATTTTAAAAGAAATCTTTATAATAAGTGTGCTTTCTATTGGTTTTGGCATTTTTATTGAGGTTCTTCAGGATATATTAACTCTTTATCGGGAGCTTGATTTTTACGATATTATAGCCAATAGTATGGGAGTCATCTTAGCGGCAGGCGCCGTGTGGCTTTTAAAAGAATCCTTAATCAGGTTAAAAGCTAAGATTTATTTAGTTTTTATTAAAAAATAATTATTTTAGCCAACCTATAATTAAAACGGAATTATGAAACCCAAGAAAAACCCTAAAGCTGATCTGTCCAGAAGAAGCGTTCTTTTCTTCCAGATTGGAATGATAGTGATGCTGTTCATTACGTGGCAGGCAATCGAGTGGAAAACTTATGATAGAGAGGCTCTGGATACCGGGATGGTAGATATGGACGACTTTGAAGAGGAGGATGTGCCTATTACCGAAATGCAGAATACACCACCACCGCCACCACCACCACCACCACCGGCACCCGAAGTAATTGAAGTAGTTGAGGATGAGGAAGAAGTAGAGGAGACCATTATTGAGTCGACTGAGACTACAGATGAACCTATAGAGGTAGAAGAAGTAGAGGTGGTTGAAGAGGAAGAAGAGATCGGGGATGTTCCTTTTGCCGTTATTGAAGATGTGCCTATTTTTCCGGGATGTGAAAATCTTAGAAATAATGAGGAACGTAAAAATTGTATGAGTGAAAAGATCAGTGCCTTCGTGAACAGGAGGTTTGATACCAGCCTTGGAAGTGACTTGGGACTTTCAGGAATAAACAGGATCTACGTGCAGTTTAGAATAGAGACTGACGGAAGTGTAACTGTACTTGGAGCACGAGCGCCACACCCAAGGTTGCAACAAGAGGCTGAGCGTGTTGTAAACATGCTGCCTAAAATGCAGCCTGGAAAACAAAGGGGAAAAGCTGTAGGGGTACTTTACTCCCTGCCTATTACCTTTAGAGTTCAGGACTAAGAAACGATTATAAGCTATATATGATCCCGCCTTATGTATTAAGGCGGGATTTTTTTTGGAAAATTCTTTTATCCAGAGTTTTGCGTCATATTTTTTTTCTTAAACGCTCCTTATGGCTACAGTGTAACTCGTTTGCTGTCAATCTTCCTTTCTGATCCTCAGTCTGGCTTTATTTCTGCAGGTTTTTGGTCGGGAAATTATACCTGGCGAAGAATCACTTCCTGAAAAAAATGTATCTTTCCGACTGCTAAATTCAATTAGTCTTCAGGTTATGGGAAAAAGCTTTTGGTTATTTTTCTTTTTACTTCCGTTAATTAGTTTTTCACAATCATTTACAGGCGAACAGGAAAGATTTCCTGTTTTTTCGGAATGCGCAGATGTTTCCTATGAAAATGAGGAATCCTGTTTCACGCTTACCCTGCAAAAAAAGATAATCGAGAATTTCCAATTACCTGAAAAGGTGCGGGAGGATAATTATAAGGGGCAGGTGGTTGTGCTGTTTGAAGTTAAGCGAGATGGTTCCTTTAGTATTATCTATATGGATGCTGCATATTCTGAACTTAAAGAGGAGATGAAAGAGGTTTTTAGGTCCCTGCCCCAGGTGCGGCCGGCGACCTTTGATCAGCGCCCGGTAAATATGCAGTTTCGCATGCCGGTAAGGATCCCTCTTGATGCAACCCGGGCTAATTCACTTGAAACCCAAATTGAGGTGCTCCCGCGGCCTGAACAGGATCTTCGTTCACCTGTCACCGAAGAATATGACCAGATCAAATCATTGCCGGTAAGTAATCCCAGGGTGAACAGTGATATAAATATTCCCTTATCGCATGAATTCTACAGTAGGTTTGATGCTGCGGTCAACCGGGTTGGAACCAATTTCCATGGAGCTTCCAAACCTTTTCTTTTTGAAGAGGTGCAGCCCTACTATGATTTTGAGCTGGAGAATCAAAAGCTGTATAAAAACGTTTCCTCCTGGTTTGGGAGAAAATTATGGAATGAGCACCTCATCGCTTTCCAGGGAGAGGATTATTGGTTCACGGTTGATTTTGGTGTTGATCTACAGGTGGGTAAGGATTTTGACAGTAATCTTGATGTGACCTATAATAATACCAGGGCTGCAATCCTGCAGGGAGGCCTGGGAGATGATCTGAATTTTTACAGTGTGGTATACGAAAATCAGGGGCGGTTTGCTGATTATTATAACCGTTATGCGGAATCCCTGCGGCCTTACGGAGCAGATCCCGCTATTATCCCTGGCCGGGGAATAGCCAAAGAATTTATGGGACAGGCCTATGATTATCCCGTTGCCGAAGGCTATCTTTCTTATAGCCCCGGAAAGTTTTTGAATCTCCAGTTTGGTCATGGAAAGAATTTCATCGGGGAGGGGTATCGTTCCCTCTTTTTAAGTGACAATGCCACCCCGCATCCGTATTTTAGATTAAACACCACTTTCTGGAAATTGAAGTACACCAATCTCTGGATGTCACTGCGGGATGTAAGGCCCGAAGTAGAAGCCGGCGGAGCTTTTAGGACGAAATATATGGCCAGTCATTACCTGAGCTATAATGTAACAAAAAGGCTGAACCTGGGATTTTTTGAGTCAGTGATCTGGGATAATAGTAATGACAGGGGGATCGATCTTAACTATATCAATCCTGTCATATTCTACAGGGCTATAGAGTTCTCCACGGGTCCCCGGGCGGGAAATGCGATCATGGGCCTCGCTGCGAGGTATAAGTGGAGTGACCGCTTCAATATGTATTCACAGTGGCTTATAGATGAGTTTTCTTCAGCCGATATCTTTGGCGGGGAAGGCAGCTGGAAAAATAAATTGGGCTTTCAGCTGGGGGCGAAATATTTTGATGCCTTTTCAATTCCCGAACTTTTCCTCCAGCTGGAATATAATCAGGTAAGGCCATATACATATTCCCATAATACCATCACCCTTAATTACGGACACAACAACCAGAGCATGGCCCATCAATGGGGTGCTAATTTTCGGGAACTGATCGGGATAGCCCGGTACCGGTATGAACGATATTACGGGCACCTTAAGTTAATCTACGGGGAACGAGGGTACGACTTCAATACTCCAGAAGACGATGCCTATTATGGGGGAGACATTTACCGGAGTGAAAGACAGCGGGCTCTGGATAGCGGGGTACGAATTGGCCAGGGAAATACGGTGAACTCCTTTTATGCTGAAACCGAAGTGGGCTATATCGTCAACCCCGTTACGAATCTTAAATTCTTCGGCAGTTTTATCTACAGGAACTTTGAATCCCAGATGAATACTCCTGCTACCTTTAATAATACTACCTACTGGCTGAATATTGGGTTACGCACCGATATCTTTAACTGGTATTTCGATTATTGATTTTTAAGGTGCTGATTTTCAAAGCCTGGTTTTTTGGGTAGTTAAAAAATTAACGTCTCTGGAGGCTTGTGAAAAAGCAATTTAGAAGTATCTTTGCGCCAATTAAAAATTGCCTTTTTTGAATAATACTCAAGTACATACCCCTTCGGTTTCCGTTCTGTCTGATCTTAAGGAAATAACGAAAGTGCGGCTGGCAGTGAGCGTGGTGTTTTCTTCGGTGGCCGGCTATTTTCTGGGTGCGGAAAATATTGATTTTGTAACGGTGCTCATGCTGTCAATAGGCGGATATTGCCTCGTGGGGGCTTCAAATGCCTATAATCAAATCATTGAGAAAGACCTGGATGCATTGATGGACAGGACCGGGAACAGACCGGTGCCTTCGGGAAGAATGTCTGTGAATACCGCTTTTTTTATAGCCAGTTCCCTAACCATTTTGGGATTGGTGATCCTGTATCTTATCAATCCGAAGACCGCTATGTTCGGGGCGATAAGCATTTTTCTTTACGTTAGTGTCTATACCCCGCTTAAAACTAAAACACCCCTGTCGGTGTTTGTTGGGGCTATCCCGGGGGCGATCCCTTTTATGCTGGGATGGGTGGCTGCCACGGGTGATTTTAGTATTGAGCCCGGAACTTTGTTTATGATTCAGTTCTTCTGGCAATTCCCGCACTTCTGGGCCCTTGGATGGTGGTTGTATGATGACTACAAAAAGGGCGGGTTTTTTATGCTGCCAACCGGCAAAAGGGACAAAGGTACTGCAATTCAAATAGTACTGTATACCCTTTGGAC
>JBEPWW010000113.1:0-7675 GCA_041642215.1 Salinimicrobium sp.
CTTTGGGCGCTTTGAGCTCTAGTTCCCCGGTGTTAAGTTCCATTCCTTCTTCCGGCAATGGTTCCTCTGGGGTTTCACAGGATGTTAACAGGAAAAGAAACAGTAGCGTTCCTAGTAAGTGTTTGAAATTTATCATAACTAATGTTTTGGTTTTTAACTACTTAAACATAAAAAATATGAAGGGTAATAAATGTCATATTTTTGACAGTTAAAGATTTTTTATAAGAACCTTAAGAGTTTAGACCTATAATAAAAGTTATTTTTAAGGGCTAATGCAAACCCGGGAAGATGGAACGGAAATCAAAAATATGGTATCTGGAGAATTTTAATTTCTTCGCTGAACTCACTATGGAACAAAGGACCTTTATTCGTCAGAATACGGTGATGAGAACGGTTGAAAAAAATGACCCGGTATATTTTCAGGAAGATTTTGCCCACAGTATTTATTTCTTAAAAGAAGGGTGCATCAAGATTTCCAAGTTCAGCGAAAAAGGGCAGGAATTCCTGGTGACCCTGTTGAATCCGGGAGAAATATTTGGAGAAGCTTCTGTTCTGGGAAACAACAAAAGGCAGGAGGCGGCCATAGCAGAAGAATCAGCCATTTTTTGTGTCATGAAGGAGGAAAAAATGAGGGAGCTGCTTCTAATGGTCCCGATCCTGAATTTAAAGTTCAGCCAGTTGCTGGAAAAACGTCTGGAAAAAACACAAAAGAGGCTGGAGGATCTGTCCTTTAAAAGCAATCACCAGCGCATCCTCGACTTTATCAGGGAATTGGTAAAGCTTTCCTCTACTTCAGACGACGGCGAGATCGTCATACCTAACAGGCTTACCCACGAAAAGATCGCGCAGCTGACTTCTACCAACAGGCAGGAAGTCTCAAGCGTCTTTAATTACCTCAAGAGGAACAGGGTAATCGATTATAACCGCAAATCCATTCGGGTGCTGAAAATTCGGGACCTGGAAAGGGCCTGAAAGGACCCTTGTGCGACAAACTTTTCCTGTATGGGATCATCATATTATTATTATAGGATCACCCGCTTCTGTAATTTCGCAACTGTCATTTTTCTGACAATTATTTTCTAATTATTATTTTAATTTTAAAAGAACTAACTGGAAATTAATTAAAAATGATGATGTGATGAATTGGATGCGAAATTTTCCCATTTTTATACTGCTAACTGCTTTTTTATATACGGCTCAGGCCCAGGAGGGAAAAGCAGATGTTGAGAACTGGCCTAAAACTGCTAAGGAAGCGGCCATGAATATGATGGATAAGTACGGAGAGCCCCATGAGCAAACTCCGAGTATGTTGATATGGAAAAATACCGGTCCTTTTACCTATACTATTGTGTATAAGGAAGAGGTGCAGCATGATTTCCCTATGCCCCACAAGGATGTTCTGGAACAGGTCGTGAATTACGACGTGCCGGTAGATAAATTCAGCGATCTGGCCCGTTATGACGGCAGTGTGATAGTAGAAAGGACCAAAGGGACCATGGCGGCACGCTGTGATAAAGAAGGAGCCAATTTTCTGGCGCTTAATTTAGCACATGATATTATTGAAGGAAACCGAAGTGTTCAGGAGGCAAGGGAGTATTATGCCAATGCTATCATGAAGATGATGCAGGGAGAAAAAGATGATTATCTGACAGGCCTTGTCTTTGAAGCTCCGAAAGAAATAAATAATCCTGATGTGACGGTTATGGATATGTCTAAGGTTAGAAAAATGAAAAATAAGAATTAGTGATCATGGGATCATGCTAATTACCTCCCCGTGACCCGGAAGAAAATGGTTTTTGTCATAATGGTTATTTAGGGGTCATAAAAACTGCAGGAATTGTAGTTCGCCTCTCAAGAACGCCTGAAGAGCACCCCTACTGCTAAAGGTTTTTCTGGGGGGCTTTTTTTGGTTCTCATGAGCCCCGGCTTCCTAAAATAATGAAGTATTGATTTTCTATTAACCCTGACTTTACGGTCGCTGTCTACCTTTGCCTCGATAACCCGCTTTAGAACGGGTCACAGGGATCTGCAGAGATTAGAATTAGCCAAACTACAAAAAACATAACCGCCTTTTAGAGGCGGTTCGTTTTTTCAGGGGAGCGTATGGTATTAGAACCCGCGCGACCAATATTACACCAGCCCCGCCGCTAGGATCACCGAAAACAGCAGCAACATCATGCCCACCGCGAAATGAAGCGTATCGATGGTGATCTTTTTCAGGAGCCTATTCCCGATCACCGCCCCGGCAAAGGCCGAAAGCGTCGCTGCCAGTAGCAGCATGTAATCGATCTGGTCCCCCACCTTGAGGATATCTGCGGAATACACCGCGAGCCTCGAGATATCTATAAGGATGGCGATGACGATCCCGGTACCTATAAAGGCCTCTTTAGACAGGCCTATTCGTACCAGGAAGGCCGTTCTCAATGCCCCCTGGTGCCCCGAGAGACCGCCGAAAAAGCCACTCAGTAGTCCACCCAGCGGAAGGTATCTGGGGTTGAAGTTCAGCCTTATGAGCCGGGGGACCGTATCAAAAAGCGCAAAGACGAAAAGTAGAAAAGCGATGGTGAGCTTCACCGGGGTGACGTAAAAGCTGCGGTCGCCAAGGGAGTAATTGAACAGCGGCGGGATGTCGGCCAGCAGGGTGAGCAGGTAGGCACCGGCAAAAGCAGCCACCACAGCCGGGATCCCGAATTTGAGGGCAACTTTTTTGTTGGCCTTGTTCCCTATGAGGCCCAGCTTGAAGAGGTTGTTCAGGAAATGAACCACGGCCACTAAAGCCACCGAGATCTCCACCGGGAAGAACAGGACGAATACCGGCAACAGGATGGTGCCCAGCCCAAAGCCCGAAAAGAAGGTGAGGCCCGAAGCGAACAGCGCGAAGAGGCAGATGATGAGGTACTCCAGCATGATGCGAAATTAAGTTTTTTTCACCTTCCTGCTACCTCTACTGCTGCACATTTTTTATGAGATCCTCCAGGTGATGCAAGTACGAAAGCCCCTGAAATCCTTGTTTCCATTATAAAAAAATAACGGGGCTAAAAAACCCCGTTATTCAATGCGTACCAATTTTATTAAGTGCCGGAGAGAAAAAGGGAGGAACATTTTTCCCTACGGTTGTGCACTCACTGTTTTTCGGCCACCACTATCTGCTCCTCAGGAATTGACTTAATCTTAATTCGCCGGGTTTCGTCTCCATTTTTAAGTTTTATCCGGTAAACGATCTTCTGGGTCATGGCTCCCTTGCCTTTGGAGAAGGATTTGTTTTGGGTCATTACCCAACCATTATGTTCCTTCTGTAACTGACGCATGATCTTCCCGGGAAGCTCCACATCAGAGAACCATTGACTGTTCCTTAATAGTTTCCCGTTCTTATCATATTGCACCTTAAGAAGTCCGTTTGAACTTTTAAGGATAACATAAAAGGTATTATAATCTCTGCCTTTGAAATGGTTTATGTATTCCAGAATATTAAAATTTCTCCTTTGGAACGCAATAGGATCCTTAGAGAACTCCTGCCCGTATTTTTCGGTTACCGTGAAAGTAAAATTATCTTCCTGAGATGAAATTTGGGTGCTGTTGGGAGCGATAAGAATCGCTTCCTGTAGTTCAATTACATGTTGTGCCTGTGTGGTTATTGTGAAAACAAGAACCATTAAAATTATTAGAGTTTTCATAGCATTAAAATTTAAAGTTAAATATTCAGTAAATCAGTACAACCTGGATATAATGCGATTCAAATGACAAAATATGATCAGGTAGAATCCTGAGTTTTAAAAGATCATAAGAGGCTTGCTACTTTCAACTGGAAACCGGTTAATCCAAAAAAAAAAAGGAGCTTCATTCTTATACAATCAAAAGTAAGGACACTAAGAAGTGAAGGCTTGTAGTAATAGATCATAAAGAGGGATTATTTATGAAAGGAGAGAAAGAGAGGGATTTTGCACCTAAAAGAAAAAATACCTGACTGAGCTTTACGATTAGATTCCTTTTAATTTCACCCTGGAAAGCTCCCGGCAAAATTTGTTGACGGTCAATCAGAACGGGCTACCTGAAGAGGTTCCCTTAAACGAACAATTTGTTTTAAAAACCGGAGAAACCCGGGCACAAAAACTTTCGCTGAAATCTAAAAACCCTATAGAGGCGTGTAGTATTAGATCAAAAACAGGGAGTATATATGCATAAAGAAGAAATTGGTTCCAATCACCACAAGAATAAATCGATAACCCGTCATTTTTGAGTGTTATTTTTTTTATAGTTACTTGGGGAAATCCCGAACTCCTGTTTAAACGAACGGCTAAACCAGGATGGGTCATGAAAACCCACGTCATAAGAAATTTCTGAGAACGTCCGGCCAGTTGTAATTATGAGCTCTTTGGCCTTCTGCAGCCTGATCGACCTGATAAATACGGCTGAAGATTTGCCTGTAATTGCCTTTAATTTTCTATATAACTGGGATTCGCTAATATGTAAGGCTTCCGCAATTCTTTCTGATCCAAGATTTTCATCGGTAATATCCTGATGAATGATGGTGATGACCTTTTGAAGGAACTTTGTTTCAGGATCTTCTGTCCGGGCTTTCGATAGTTCCCCTAACCCGTGGCTTTGAAATTTATGAATGAGTTTCTTTCTTAACAAAATGAGTTGATCCAACCGGGTTAGCAACTCTTCCTGCACAAAGGGTTTGGTCAAATAAGCATCCGCGCCATGGGAAAGCCCGGTAAGCCGGTCTTCTAAAGTTGCCTTTGCCGTGAGCATCACAATGGGGATATGATCTGTAAGCTGGTTTGTTTTCAAATGGCTACAAACCTCTATGCCATCTTTTCCCGGCATCATGATATCACATATGATGAGGTCCGGAATATGCGTAAATGCCATTTCAATTCCTGCAATTCCGTTCCTGGCGTGCAGGGTCCTGTACTTTTCCTTTAAACATGTTTCCAGATAATAGGCAACATCATCATTATCCTCAATGATCAGGACCAGGGGTAAATCACTATTTGGATCTGGATCTGGGGGAGTTGAAGCTCTGGAAACAGATATAACTTCCTTATGAGGATCTAGTTGAGGTTCACTTACTGTAGGAGCAACATGGGTTACGGGAAGTTTGATCGTAAAGGTACTGCCTTTTTTGAGTTCGCTTTCCACTGATATTGACCCTCCCATTAATTCCACAAATTCTTTGGTCAGGGCAAGGCCGATCCCGGTGCCCCGCTTTTCCTTTGCATATGAACTATCCACCTGGTAAAAGCGGTGGAATACGTTAGGGATTTCTTCTTTGGCAATTCCCACACCATTGTCCGTTATTTTTATTAGAAAATAAGTTTCCTCATCTTTTGACATGCTGTTCAAATGAACCACGATCTTTCCATGGGGCGGTGTGAATTTTAGGGCATTGGAAAGCACGTTAGATATAATTACCGACAGTTTGCCGGCATCATGATCCATTACCAATTCATCAATTTCAGCATATATCATAAGATTGATCTTACGCTCCTCTGCAAGGGAATGAAAGCTTTCAATTTGATATTTCACAAATGAAATGACATTAGATTGGATCATATGCATCTCCATATTGCCGTTTTCCAACTTTGACAGATCGAGCATCTCATTGACCAGACGCATTAATCCATCACTGTTTCGCTGTATCAACTGCAGGTGTTTTTCTGCGTCATCCAATTGGTTACTTCTTATTCCGGCTCTTAAAGAATCGGTCATTCCCTTAATAATGGTAAGGGGTGTTCTGAATTCATGGGTAATATTGGTATATAAACTGTTTTTGACCTTATCCACCTCCTTAAGCCTTTTGCTTTCTGCCAGCGCCAGTTTTTTAGAAAGTTGAAATCGGTAAAATCGATCAGCAAATGCCACAGCAAGTCCGATATAAAGAAGATAGGCCCACCAGGTCCTCCACCACGGGGGCAAAATGGTCAGGCCCATTTCCAGGGGTTCCTGGTCCCATTCTATTCCCCTGGAAAAACCATTTACCAATAAGGTGTAATCTCCCGGGGGAAGATTCAAGAACTGGATCTCGTGATTGGTGATAGGGTTCCATTCCAGATCAGAAGGGAGGAGCTTATAAGCATATTCAATATTTTTATGTAAACGGAAATCTATAGAGGAAAATTTTAAATAGAAGGGAAACTGGGTGTGGTCGAAAACCAGGTTATTGGTTTTCAAAATGGAATGATCTAAAGTAACCCTGGATGCAGTTTGCCTGCTTAAATTTTTGTTATTCAATCTTAAACCGGAAAAATAGAGGGGTTGCGGATGATCAATATCGCTAAGATTTTCAGGATGAAAATAAGTAACGCCTCCTATGCCACCCAGGTAAATAGTGCCTGTTTTATCCCGAAATCTGGCATGTATGTCAAATTCTTTACTTTGAATATTGTCTTCAACGCCATAATGCTTAAAAAGGCGGTTTTCCGGATCAAATCTCACGATGCCATCGTTGGTCCCCAGCCAGAGATTTCCCTGCTCATCATCCTGAATACTATAGATAATGGCATTAGGAAATTGCTTTTGCTCTGTCCATGAATCAAATTTATTATTCCCGAGGTATAAATTCAGTCCGTTGCGTGTTCCCACCCACAACCGGTTTTTGATATCGATCAGGATATCATAGACGGTATTATTTGAAAGTGGATAATTCTTATCAGAAAAAATGGTGAAAGTTGAAAACTCCGGATTGTTGTAATTATTATCCGAAAAAACCAGTTTCACCAGGCCTTCCTGGGTTCCTATCCACACATTGTTTTCAATATCCACCCTGATGCAATGAACGATATCATTATGCAGAGAATTCGGGTTTCGAAACTCCTTTTCATAGCGAATGATCCTGGTTTCCCCGTCATTTTGTATTTCCAGCCTAAAGATCCCCTTTCCAAAGGTCGCTCCCCATAGATTATTATTTTTATCTAAAGCCAGATCCTTCAAAAAATTCATGTTTATCGAATTGGGATCATCCGGGTCATGATAAAACACAGAGAATTTCGGCCTTTTGGGATCAAAAGTTTTCAAATCGATCATGCTTAAACCCCGGGTAGTCGCCAACCAAATTCGTTGGTTTTCAAGATCCTTTACAATGGCGCGTACTACCGTCCCGGTAATGCTGTGGGGATCCATTTGATCTGCATTAAAATAAAACACCGTATCACCTCTTATGAGGTTCAAACCCCCGTCTGAAGTTCCTATCCACAAATCCTTTTTTTCCTGAAAAAGGGAAAAGATCACATTATCATTGAGCAAATGCTCCCCCCGCCTGTCTTTGGATATATTTTCGAAAGCCGGCTCTGTGAAGTCGATGAGGTTTAATGCGTTTGCTGTTCCTACAAATAATTGTTTGTCGTTCAGTTGGAGTAAGGAGGTTACGGTATTATTCGTCAAAGCCTTTTTACTGTCTTCTGAATAAAGGATCTTATCCACAACAGCTTTCTGAACCCAGTCAAATAAAAAGAGGCCACTTCCTGTACCTACCCAGACCTGGTCTCGACTGGCTTTCGAAAAGGAAGTAACATATTTTGCCGACTGGGTATCAGTCTTTCCGAAGTCGAAAACAGCAACCTGTTTATCCCGGATATCGTACAGGAATAATCCACCGTCACAGGCAACCAGCAAATATTGTTCTGTACGATAAAAACCTCTTACCTGTCCATCGGCCTTAAGCTCCACCTCA
>JBEPWW010000114.1:0-7646 GCA_041642215.1 Salinimicrobium sp.
CCGATCGTAGGTGACCTGAGAAAGGCAGCTATTGAATTTCTTGATAACGGAGGAGGAGTAGGAGAAGAGGCTTGCGATTACTGCCAGGGTGCAAAGGATCCTTCTTCTTCAGATAACCCGGATAAAGCGGTTATCATGCTGGTAAATGACCGTAAGACGGAATACGGAACATATATTGCGGTTCAGAATGAACTGGTTGCTGCTTATAACTTTTTGCGGGACCGTACGGCTCAGGATCTGTTCGGAAAAACTTTCCGAAAAATGGAAGCTGATTACGATGATGTGAACTACCAGGGCAACAAGGAACGGTTGAAAGAGCAAATTCAGCAAATAAGGGACATGTGGCCTCAAAAGCTGTCTGAAGCCGAGCCGAAGAGCAACTAAATGTTGAAATTAAATTAATTGACTTATGTCTAGATTTAAAAAGAAAAAGGGGGGTGATTTACCTGCGATTAATACATCGTCCTTACCTGATATTATATTCATGCTGCTTTTCTTCTTTATGGTTGCGACTGTAATGCGTCAGAATACCCTGAAGATAGAGAACACGTTGCCTTATGCAGATCAGGTGGAAAAACTTGACAAGAAGGATCTGGTAATGTATATCTATGCAGGTAAACCAAGTCCGCGTTACAGGGCAAGTGCCGGTACTGAGGCGCGTATCCAGCTGAATGACAATTTCGCGGACGTGTCAGATGTACAGCCATTTATTTTTGCCGAAAGGGAATCTAAAAGGGAAGAATTGATCCCTTATTTGACCACTGCATTAAAAGTAGATGAGGAGACGAATATGGGACTGGTTTCTGATATTAAACAGGAATTAAGAAAGGCTGAGGCGCTAAAGATCAACTATACTACACGTACGGGTGATGTTCAGCAGAATATTCAGTAAATCTCATACCGGAAATTTAAAAGATAAATCCCCTTTTTAAGGGGATTTTTTTTTGACATCCGGGATTCGGGGTAAATCATATCTTTGTAAAAAATCCAATATTCATGAACAGGTTTCTCTGCTTTCTTTCTTTGATGTTTCTTATACCTGTGGCCTATGGGCAGGAGGAGAATATTCTGGATGGCTCAGTGGTAGATTCGCTTTACCGGGAAGATCAGATCTATCTGGGGTTCACCTATAATATTCTTAATAGGAAGAAAGAGATCACCCAAACTGGATTTTCGGGAGGCTTTCACGGAGGCTTTATCAGGGATTTCCCTTTGAATGAAAGAAGGAACATTGCTTTGGGAATTGGTGTGGGCTGGTCTGTAAATACCTACGGCCAAAATCTTTTTATTGGGGAAGAGGCAGATACAGGAAATACTATTTTCCAGACTTTTGATGCAGATGTTCTGGAATATAACACCAACCGGTTTACCACCCAGTCTGTTGAGATCCCGCTGGAGTTTAGATGGCGTACCTCCACTCCTGAAACGTACAAGTTCTGGAGGGTTTATACGGGCCTTAGACTTGGCTATGCCTATTATTTCAAATCTACTTTCGAACAACCCGAAAACACGGTGGTACAAACAGACGTTCCCGAATTCGATCGGGTTCGTATAGGTGCCACTTTTACCTTTGGGTACAACACCTTCAATTTCCATTTTAACTACAGTTTACATCCTTTTTTTAATAAAGAAGCCCAGATTAACGGAAAGCAAATAGAACTGGGTGCCATACAGGTGGGACTGATGTTTTACCTTTTATAACCCCCAGATGTAGAATACTGTGGCTTGAGGAAGCACACCCAGCAGATAACCGAAGATCAATTCTGAATAGTCGTGGGCCTTTAGATGAAGGCGGGAAGTAGCCGTTAAACCACCTATGGCGACAAAAAAGCTTATGGTGTACACCAGGTTTAAATTGAAATAAACGCTAAGGAAGACCAGGAACATGGTTAAGCCGCCCAGGCCCATCATATGGAGGCTTACTTTATAATTTAGAAGTACCAGGAGTAACCCGATCATACTTGAAAAGAGGATGCCGGTGAAGTAGAAATACAGTTCTGGATAATCACTGGTGTTCAGTACGAATTTCAGGATGATCCATATCAAAAAAATGTAGAAGACCAGTGGCCATTTTCGTTCTCTCACATCTTTGAGAACGTGCGATGTGTTCCAGCCGAGGGTGCGCAGCAGGAAATGGAACACTACCGGTATAAACAGGGTCATGATGGCAATGGCTAATAATTTGCTTTTAATGACCTCAAACGGGAAGAACCTTGGTGTGATAAGGAAATAAAGCAAAGTCCCCGCAAAAGGCATCCAAAGTGGATGAAACAGGTATGTAGTGATCCTTAGAAGGGAATTCATTAGATCTCCTTGCGTAAGCGGGCTACTGGTATATCAAGTTGTTCCCTGTATTTCGCTACTGTGCGCCTTGCTATAGGGTAACCTTTTTCCTTAAGCATCTTTGCCAGTTTATCATCTGTGAGCGGTTTGCGCTTATTTTCCTCCTCAATGGTCATTTCCAGGATCTTCTTGATCTCCCGGGTGGAAACATCTTCCCCCTGGTCATTCTTCATGGATTCTGAGAAGAAATTCTTGATCAGGAAGGTGCCGTAAGGGGTATCTACATATTTGCTGTTTGCCACCCTGGAAACGGTGGATACATCCATGTCTATTTCGTCTGCAATATCCTTAAGGATCATTGGGCGCAGGTTTCGCTCATCCCCCGTTAGAAAATATTCCTTCTGGTAGTTCATGATGGCGCTCATGGTTACAAAAAGGGTAGTTTGTCGCTGTTTGATGGCTTCAATGAACCATTTGGCGGCATCTAGCTTTTGTTTGATGAACATCACCGCATCTTTCTGGGCCCTGGATTTTTCTTTTGATTCTTTGTAGCCTTTAAGCATTTCGCTGTAGTCCTTGGAAACATGCATTTCCGGGGCATTTCTTCCGTTAAGGCTCAGCTCCAGTTCCCCGTCCACGATCTTTATGGTAAAATCAGGAATGACATGCTCTACAATTCGGGTGTTGCCGGCATAGGCGCCTCCCGGTTTGGGGTTAAGGTGCTCTATCACATCAATGGCGTCGCGCAATTCCTCCTCGGTGATGTCGTGCTTGGAGAGAAGCTTCTGGTAATGTTTTTTACTGAATTGATCAAAAGACCTCTCAATGATCTCGGCAGCAAGAGTCACTGCTTTGGTGGGCTCCCGGCGGTCCAGCTGGATCAAAAGGCATTCCTGCAAAGATCGGGCTCCCACCCCGGCGGGATCCAGTTCATGCACGTATTTCAATACCTTCTCCACTGTTTCCTCATCGGTATAAATGTTTTGGGTAAAGGCAAGGTCATCTACAATGTCCTGTACAGATCGTCGTATATAACCGCTTTCATCTACGCTCCCCACCAGGAATTCGGCGATCTCTTTTTCAGCTTCACTAAGACGCAGGGTGCTTAGCTGGGTTTTGAGATACTGGGTAAAAGAAGTGCCGGAGGCATAAGGTACCTGTTTGTCCTCATCATCTGCACTGTAATTGTTTGCCTGTAGGCGATAATTAGGAATTTCATCATCACTGAGGTATTCATCTACATCGATCTCGGCTTCAATAGATTCATTGCCGGGATCTTCATCCTGGTACTCATCAGTGCTAAAATCATCTTCGTATTCGTCCTTCTCTTCTTTGCCTCCTTCCAGGGCCGGATTCTCTTCCATTTCCTGTTTTAGGCGCTGTTCAAAAGCCATCGTAGGCAGTTGTATCAGCTTCATGAGCTGAATCTGCTGCGGAGAGAGCTTTTGGGATAATTTAAAATTTAATTGCTGTTTGAGCATCGATTTATGGGCTTTCTATAAAAATAAAAAAAACAATCTACAAACGTAAATGTTTGCAGATTGTTTTATGACATCTTTATGAAAGAAAATTAGAATTCTGCATTAAGCGGGGTACGCGGGAAAGGGATCA
This sequence comes from Salinimicrobium sp., assembly GCA_041642215.1. Lineage (GTDB taxonomy): Bacteria > Bacteroidota > Bacteroidia > Flavobacteriales > Flavobacteriaceae > Salinimicrobium. Next base: position 3,895 of record JBEPWW010000114.1, read on the forward strand.
CATCCCTTATATTCGACATCCCGGTGGCAAACTGTACAAGGCGCTCAAAACCAAGGCCAAAGCCGCTGTGAACACAGGTCCCGAATTTTCTGGTGTCCAGATACCACCAAAGCTCTTTTTCATCTATGTCGAGCTCCTGCATCTTTTTCTTAAGTACATCCAGTCGTTCTTCCCGCTGTGAGCCGCCCACGATCTCTCCAATGCCAGGGAAAAGGATATCCATGGCACGTACCGTCTTCCCGTCCTCGTTAAGGCGCATGTAAAAGGCTTTAATGTTTGCCGGATAATCAAAAAGGATGACCGGGCATTTAAAATGCTTCTCCACCAGGTAACGCTCATGCTCGCTTTGAAGGTCGGCACCCCATTCCTCGATGATGAAATTGAATTTCTTTTTCTTGTTGGGTTTGGAATTCTTCAGGATCTCAATAGCTTCTGTATAACTCACCCTTTTAAAATTGTTCTCAATGACGAATTTCAATTTTTCGGTGAGGGACATAGGACTTCTTTCCGCCTCAGGCTTGCTCTTATCTTCATTGGCCAGTCTTTGATCGAGGAAGGCGAGGTCATCCTGACAGTTATCCAGCACGTATTTGAGCACGTATTTTATAAAATCTTCGGCCAGATCCATGTTGCCATCCAGGTCGCAGAAGGCCATTTCGGGTTCGATCATCCAGAATTCGGCCAGATGTCTGGACGTATTGGAATTTTCTGCCCTAAAAGTAGGTCCAAAGGTATAGACCTGTCCAAGACCAAGGGCGTAGGTCTCTGCCTCCAGTTGCCCGGAAACGGTAAGATTGGTTTCTTTTCCAAAGAAATCCTCTTTATAATTCACACTGCCATCCTCATTTTTTGGAACATTTTTCAGGTCAAAGGAGGTCACCCTGAACATTTCTCCCGCACCTTCGGCGTCACTTCCGGTAATGATAGGAGTGTTCACATAATGGAAATTGTTTTGCTGGAAATAACTGTGAACGGCAAAAGACAGCTTTGAGCGCAGTCTCATTACAGCACCAAAGGTGTTGGTTCGGACCCTCAAATGGGCCTGTTCCCGTAATTTTTCAAGACTGTGCCTTTTGGGCGATAAAATGGTAAACTTGACCTCCTCAGGATCTGCATCTCCAAGGATCTCTACCGAAGTTGCCTGAATTTCCACTTTTTGGCCACTTCCCAGACTTTCCTGCAGGGTGCCTGTTACCTTAATGGCAGCGCCAACCGTGATGCGTTTGAGCAAGTCTTCGCTGGTGTTTTCGAAATCGATCACGCACTGCATATTGTTGATGGTAGAGCCATCATTTAAAGCGATGAACCGGTTACTTCTAAAGGAACGAACCCATCCTTTAACCTGTACTTCCTGTAAATATTGAGTGCTGTCTAACAGTTCAGCAACTTTACCTTTTATCATTTCTTTTCTAATTTGGGAAACAAAGATAATTTTTCCGCTGAAGCTTGGCAAGTAAAAGGATTTGCCAAAACAGTCCATTCTTACCTCCGGAGTGTGTTATCTCTCATTCCGTTTTCTAAACTTCTTTCTTTTTCTCTTTTCGGGAACCTCCTCTTCTTCCGAAATAATATTGATCGCCGGCTCTTTAAGTATTTCCTTGTTAGCGATATTCTTCTCCAGTGAGAGTAATAGCGCCGGTAATAACAGCAGGTTGGAAAGCATGGCAAAGAGCAGGGTGGCAGATACCAGCCCTCCCAGAGCAACCGTTCCTCCAAAACTACTGATCATGAAGACAGAGAAGCCAAAGAACAATACTATGGATGTATAGAACATGCTTACCGCTGTTTCTCTTAGTGCGGCATAAACAGATCGTTTGATCTTCCAGTTATTGGCTTTAAGTTCCTGCCTGTATTTGGCCAGGAAATGGATCGTGTCATCTACAGAGATCCCAAAGGCTATACTAAATACCAGGATGGTGGAAGGCTTGATGGGGACTCCCAGGAAACCCATCATCCCGGCTGTGATAAGCAAGGGTAGCAGGTTCGGGATCAGGGAAACCAGGATCATCCTAAGGGATCTGAACATCCAGGCCATCAAAAGCGCGATTAAAAAGATGGCCAGGCTAAGAGAAAGCACCAGGTTCTTTACGAGGTAATTGGTGCCTTTCTGAAAGATAAGTGCTCTTCCTGTCATTTGAACGGTAAAGCGCTCTTCAGGAAAGATCTTGTTGATCTTTGGCCAAAGGTCTTCCTCGATCTTCTCCATTTCCTCGGTGCCAATATCCTGCATAAAGGTGGTCATCCTCGCGAACTGTCCTGTGCTGTCCACATAGGAACTCAACAGGTTTTCAGAACCCATGTCCCGGGCATAGGGTAGGATGAAGGTTTGTTCCTGAGAAGTTGGGAGCTGGAAATATTTGGGATTGCCGTTATAATATGCCTGTTTCGCATATTTAACGAGCCTTACAACAGATAGGGGCTGAGATAGTTGTTCTTCCTCGGCTATGAGGTTCTCGAGTTCTTCCATTTTTTTGAGGGTGGAAAGCTTCATCACCCCCCTTTCGCGTTGGGTGTCAATGAGGATCTCCAGAGGCATTACCCCTTCAAATTCTTCCTGAAAGAATTCAATGTCTTTGTAGAATCCTGCGTCTTTAGGCATATCCTCGAGCAGGCTTCCCGAGATGCGTATCGTATAGATCCCGATAATGCTGGCTATTAACAGGATCAAAGAGACAATAAAGATGCTTATGCGATGCTCCCGCACCATGCGTTCCATCCAGTTCACAAATCCACCAATCCACCTTTTATTCAGGTGTTTAAGGTGCTTGTCGCGCGGGACGCTCATGTAGCTGTAAACGATCGGGATTATAAGGAGACTCAATATGAAGATCGCAATGATATTGATGGAGGCAACGGTACCAAATTCGGTTAACAACGTACTGTCAGTTAAGATAAAGGTGGCAAAACCGGATGCTGTGGTGAGGTTGGTCATCAAGGTGGCATTCCCCACTTTGGTGATCACCCGCTGTAGGGATTTGGCCTGATTTCCATGTTTTTTTATTTCCTGTTGATATTTGTTGATCAGGAAGATGCAATTCGGGATCCCAATCACAATGATAAGCGGAGGGATGATCGCGGTCAATACAGTGATTTCATAGTGTAAGAGTCCAAGAACCCCAAAGGCCCACATTACCCCAATTATTACCGTTATCATTGAAATTACGGTGGCCCTGATCGACCTAAAGAAAAAGAAAAATATAAGGGATGTGACCAGCAGGGCGGCTCCAATGAAAAGCCCGATCTCATCAACGATATTCTGGGAGTTAAGGGTTCGTATATATGGCATACCCGAAACATATACGTTGATGCCGTATTGGGCTTCGAAATCCTCTACAAGCGGAATGAGCTCATCGATCACAAAATCCCGCCGTTCCTCGGTGTTGACGATCTCCTTTTCAAGATAAATGGCCGTTTGGACGGTATTGCTTTTTTTACTGTATACCAGACCTTCATAGAATGGCAGGCGATTGAAAATCTCCTCGCGGTACTCCTGCACCTGCAAGCTGTCTGGCAGGTCATCCTGCACCAGGGGAACCATTTCAAAACGGGACGGGTCTTCAAATTTCTGAAGTTTCTGAAGGTCGCCTATGGATACGGTGAAATCGATCTCAGGGTATTCCCCTATGGTTCGGGCCAGATCATTCCAGGCCCTGAATTTTTCCGGGGTGAATAAGGAAGGATCATTAACCGCCATGACGATCACATTTCCTTCTTCCCCGAATTTTTCCAGAAAGTCGTTGTATTGGAGGTTT
>JBEPWW010000115.1:0-7621 GCA_041642215.1 Salinimicrobium sp.
CAGGGTGATCGATTTCATTCGTCCCCATCATGGGACCACGGCTGTTTATTACTTCTATAAAAAAGAAAAGGAAAGCAACAGCGACGCCGATCCCCGGGATTTTAAATATCCCGGCCCCATACCTTTTAGTAAGGAAACCGCTATATTAATGATGTGTGACAGCGTGGAAGCTGCCAGTAAGAGCATCAAAGAACCTACCTCTGGTCTTATTGACGAATTTGTGGATAAGATCATCAATAAACAAATGGAAGAAGGTCAGTTCCTAAACTCGGATATTACATTTATGGAAATCCAGTTGATCACAAAGGTACTTAAACGTAAATTGAAGAATATTTACCATTTACGTATTGAATATCCGGAATAGCCTAGTGGATATCCACAATTTCCACTTCTTCATCATGGAATGTAAAAGTGTCCCCTTCTTTTTTACCTTCCATATGTTTGTAAATAGGAGAATCGGTGGAGATGGCATAAACTTTAACTCCTGAGTCCATGTCTATTTCCCCGAGGGGTACAGAAATGTAGTAATAAGCATTCTTTGTCTCTACCAGGCTACCCGGTCTTACTGTTTCACTTTTGTAATTGACCTCAGCCCTGTCTATATTGGCCAGCGTTTCTTTCATGGAACGTACCCTGTCAAGATAGGCGGCATTCTTTTCATATTCGGTCAACATTTCGCCTTTGTTACCGTATTCGTCAAAATCGGGATGGAATTTATTTTCGGCATTTTGGCCGCTTATATCTTCCATTTTTTGAGAGTACTGCTCTGCACGTTTACTAACCAGATCCAGACATTTATTGAATAACTCTTCTTTATTTACGCTCATTTCAATTGTGGTTTTTCATAAAATTAGAGAACGGCATTTGGAAAAAAGAATAATTAGGAAAAGTTTAATATTTACCTGGTTTCGCCGGGAAAAGCTTTATGAACAAAGGGCTTATATGACCGATAGCGTGTCATCCAGGAGTTGAATATTGTTCTGGATCCTTTCCTTTACCAGATTCATCATGCGCTTGTTAAGGGCAGAAGAATTGCTAATGTATTTTTTATATTCTGCTGTTGTGAACTGGCCCAGGATCATCCCTTTTAGACTGTTTCTGAATTTCATATCCTTTTGAATGGCATTTTCTATATAATCCATTCGTTTTTCAACAGAAAGCCCTAAAAATACTCTTTTGTGTTTTTGAATATAGTTTTTGAAGCTTTCGATCAAAAGATCGTTCTGTAGTTTAATTACAGGTCTGAGGGTTTGGTTCTGGAAGAATTCGTCCTCACTGATCTGGCCTGAGATACCTGCTTCGGGAATTTGAGGCCGTAGTTTTAATATTTGTTCATCACGTTGATTCATGGGGAGAGGGATTTTATTAAATGTAGTCTTTTTTCGGCACTTCTTAGGGGCTAAGTTCACACGTTAAAATATGCCTTAATAGTTTTATAAACCGAAGGCTTCTTTTTATCTTTAACTAAACTGCTAAGCATATGTTGATTTCCAAAAACCCTTACAACGGCGAGACCCTTAAAGAATTTGTTGAAATGACCGGTGATGATCTGGACCGGGTCCTGTCAAGGGCAGAAAAAACCTTTGTGAAATGGAGAAGTAAATCCTTTTCTGAACGTGCTGCTTTGATGAGAAAGGCAGCCGAAGAGTTAAGAAAAAACAACAGGGAGTACGCCGAAGCCATGACTGCGGAAATGGGAAAACCAATCACCCAGTCCCTGGCCGAAATAGAAAAATGCGCCTGGGTATGCGAGTATTATGCAGATAAGGCTGCGGAACACCTGAAGCCTGAAGAAATCGCTACAGATGCCGTCCAAAGTTATGTTTCTTATGAACCCATAGGCCCTGTTCTCGCTGTGATGCCCTGGAATTACCCTTTTTGGCAGGTTTTTCGGTTTGCGGTACCTACACTTATGGCGGGAAATGTGGGACTGCTGAAACACGCCAGCAATGTCATGATCTGCGGGGAAAAAATTCAGCAGATTTTTGAGCGGTCAGGATTTCCAGAGGGATGTTTTCAGAACCTGAGGATAGGCAGTAGTAAGGTAGAACAGCTAATAAAAGATAAACGCGTAAAAGCGGTAAGCCTAACAGGAAGTACCGCTGCGGGGAGATCAGTTGCTGGTACTGCGGGGAATGAAATTAAAAAATCGGTCCTGGAGCTGGGGGGGAGTAATGCCCTTGTGGTTTTTGATGATGCCCGCCTGAAAGAAACCGTGAAAGTTTGTGTGCAGGCACGTTTTCAAAATACAGGTCAAAGCTGTATCGCGGGAAAAAGGCTTTTTTTGCAGGAAAGCATTGCCCAGGAATTTTTGGAAGCGTTCAAGCAACAGGTGAGTGAATTAAAAAGCGGTGATCCTATGAGTGAAGATACCTATATAGGAGTGCAGGCACGGGAAGATCTTGCAGAGGACCTGGAGAAACAGGTAAAGGCTTCGGTAGAAATGGGAGCCCAGCTCCTCCTGGGGGGCAAGCGCAATGGAGCCTACTTCGAGCCAACCATTCTCACAGGGGTTACAGCAGGAATGCCCGCTTTTGATGAAGAAACTTTTGGTCCGGCTATAGCCGTGAGCACTTTTAAGGAGGAAAAGGAGGCGATAGAAATGGTTAATGCTTCTCGATTTGGTCTTGGGGTTTCGGTCTTTACAGATGACCTCCAGAGAGCCAGGAACCTGGTTCCTCTTTTTGAGGATGGAGCCGTATTTATAAATGAGCTTGTAAAGAGTGATCCCAGGCTTCCATTTGGTGGTACAAAGGAATCTGGTTATGGCAGGGAACTGTCCCGGCATGGGATTAGGGAATTCGTTAATATAAAAACCGTTTATTTTAATCAGTTTTAATATGAATAATCAAAACATAGCTGTTACTACAGATTCGGTAATTCTACACCATAACGGGGAAGAGCTAAAGATCCTGTTGGTACAAAGAAAAGCAGAGCCATTTAAAGGGAAGTGGGCATTGCCCGGGGGCTTTCTGGAAGAGGAGGAGACCCTTGAGGCCGGGGCTATCAGGGAACTGGAGGAGGAGACCGGGCTCCAAATGGATCGATTGTACCAGTTAAGAACTTTTGGCACCCCGGGAAGGGATCCCAGAGGTAGAACGATAACGATCGTTTTCTGGGGGGAAATACCTTCAGAAGAAGAGGTGAAAGGAAATGATGATGCTGCCGAAGCGGCGTGGTTCCCTATAACAGATCTTCCGGAACTGGCTTTTGATCATGAGAAGATAATCAGCTTTGCCGCTGAGCAGTACAACCTGGAAAAAATCGAATAAACAGAAAATTTTAAAAACCAACCAATGAGATTTCATACCAGAAAATGGATAAAACCCCAGGACCTTAACCCTAATGGAACTTTGTTTGGCGGCCGCCTTTTGGAGTGGATCGATGAGGAGGCTGCTCTGTATTCGATCATTCAACTGGAGAACCCGAAAACAGTCACTAAATATATGAGTGAGATCGACTTCAAAAGTTCTGCGAGGGAAGGCGATATTATTGAAATTGGTATTGACGTGGTGAAATTTGGAACGGCTTCTCTAACCCTGCGTTGTGAAGTGAGGAACAAAATGACCCGTGAAACCATTATTACCATAGATAAGATCATCATGGTAAGCCTGGATGAGCATGGAAAATCAAGGCCGCATGGAAAGACGAAAATTGAATATGTAAAAGACCGGTTGGAAGATTAATAGCGTGGAGGAGTTCGATTATTCTTTTTGTTCTTCTTCCTGCTCTTTCCTGATTTTTTTATCAGCATCCCGCATTTCCTCATCAGTAGCTTCTTCTTCGCGTTGTTCCAAAGCGGTCTCGGGTTCCAAGCTTAACTTGGCGTAAAATGGCAAATGATCAGAGCCTACGTGATTTCCGGTCTTTATATCCAGAAGCCGGAATTCTTCCGAAACAAATAAATGATCCAGAGGCCATCGCATAAGCCAGCTGTTGGCGTTGAAAGTGTTGTAAAAACCTCTTCCCACCCTGGGATCGAGTAAACCGCTTACTTCTTTAAAAAGAGAGGTGCTTTGAGACCAGGCCACATCATTGAAATCCCCGGTTACGATTACCGGATAGGAAGACTCCTTGGCCATTTTTGCCACGATCATGAGTTCTGCGTCCCTGTCGATAGAACGCGGATTATGCTGTGGCATTGGAGGAGTAGGATGGATCACATGTAATTGTATCCTTTCTTCTGAAGGTAAAACCAAAAGAGCATGAATGGAGGGAATGCTGTCGTCTACCAGGTATCTTATCTGGGGATCGATAAGGCGAAACCGGGAATAAAGGAGCATTCCATAGGTGTTGTCCAGCGGGATCTCTACTTTATAAGGATACCGGCCTTGCAGGCCGGTGAAAATATCTTTTTTCCAACGTTCATTGGTCTCGGTAAAAACAAGGAGATCGGGTGTTTGCACCAGCACTTCATCCAATACCTTCTTAGAATCTTTATTTTTCTGCAGCACGTTTGTGGCCATTATGCTCAGACTCCGGTTAAAATTCACCTGTTCATTATTTCCTACCTCAAAAGATGCAAAAGGGGTGTAAGGGTAGATCTTGACCAATTGAAAGAGAAAACAGGCTGCCAGAATGATCACGAAAGCGTAATCCCGCCATGAACGAATATTAAACCTGAAAAAATAGGTAAGGAATGCCACCAGGGTAAAAATAGTAAGCTGTACATGGGGAAAATCAAAGATCCTGATCCACCAGTAGTCTGAAGCCACAAAAGGGAATAATGTAAGCACCACTGCAATGGCCCCCAGGAGTTGTAATATATTTTTAAAGCTCATGTCTCCTTTTTTAGGTTTAGCTAAAATAGGATAATAAAACAAAACTAGCGGCCGTAGCTTTAGCTTCCTCAAAATTGTCTTTTTTTTAAGAAATAGACCGGTTTAATCGGCTAACTTTATGTTAACTAACCTGTTGGGGTGCGTTTATGAGCGACTCCAAACCAAAAAAATTCAGAGATGAAAAAAGTATCCGAATTGAATTCTTATAATGCGGTACCCCGAAAAGGGGTTTCGTGGAGAGCAGTATTTGCAGGAATCGTTATTGTTTTTTCTGTGCTTCTGATCCTTAATCTTGTTGGTCTGGCCATTGGTCTGGGAAGTATTGAGCCAACTGAAGAAACAGATCCTTTGAGCGGCCTGGGCATCGGCACGCTCATTTGGTGGGTGATGAGCAGTTTATTCGCACTTTTTATAGGCGCTTATGTTGCCGCCCGGGTGGGGGTGTCTTTTACCACCAAAAGCGGAATTGTCCAGGGAGTGATGACCTGGGCCCTTTATACGCTAATTTCAGCCTGGTTAATCACTTCAGTGATTGGCAGTATTCTTTCCGGGGTTGGGAATGTAGTGGGAAGTGTACTTTCTGCCACAGGGAATGTCATTCAGGAGCAGGTAGGTCCTGTGATCGAGGATCAGGTGCAGGAGCTGGATATTTCCCTGGAACAGGCAAAGGAGGAGTTTTATGCCCTCCTGGAGGATACCCAAAAAGAGGAATTGGACCCAGATGAGATTGAGGCCCGTGCGCAAGAGGTAGCTTCTGAAGCGAGAAGCCGGGGTGAAACTGCTGCAAGAAGACCCCAAAGGGCAGATGCAGAGGTGGAGCGGGTATTTAATGAGGCACGGGACGAGTTTGAAGGAACTTTCGAGGCAGTAGATAAGCAGGCACTGGTCAATATTCTGGTGGAGCGAACCAATATGTCTGAAAGGGAGGCAGAGAATACGGTGGATAATTATCTCGCGGTTTACGAAGATCTTAGGGAAAGAAGCGAACGATTCCTTGAGAGAACAAGGGAAAAGGCCAACCGGCAGGCAGAGATCGCCGCCCAGACGGTTTCAGACGCAGCTTTTTACCTGGCTATATGTCTGGTGCTGGGTCTTATAGTTGCAGCTCTTGGAGGTTATTTGGGCGTACGGAACCTACGGCGGGAATATGTGCGCACAGATTATATCGTTCGGGACGATGATCGTTATACCCGTCACGATGTGCGGTAGACATCCTTACATACAGTTCGTCCCACTAAAGGACGAACTGTATTAATTTTTTCCAAGGTACTGAAGAGACTTTACGATATCATCTCCTGAAGGGGATTCAAATAACTGAAGGTCGAAATAAGGAATGGCAGCTATAAGGTGATCAAAAATATCTGCAGTGATCTGTTCATAGAATTCCCATCTTTTATCTGTGCTAAAACAATAGATCTCCAAAGGAATACCTTCTGTGGTAGGAGCTAAATGACGCACCATTATTGTCATTTCTTTACTTACCATGGGGTGCGCACGCAAATAAGCGTCAGCATACCTTCTAAAAACCCCCAGGTTTGTCTGGTGTCTTCCGTTAATGAGGTACTTTCGGTCTACATTCAACTTTTTGTTGAACTCATTGATCTCTTTTTCCTTTTCTTCAATATAGGAACCAATGAGTTTAAAATGCCGGAACTTTTCAATATCAGTATCATTTAAGTACCTTATGGAATTTTGCTTGATGAACAGTGAACGTTTTATCCTTCTACCCGGGGATTCCTGCATCCCACGCCAGTTATGAAAGGAGTCGGCAATGAGGCTGTACGTAGGTATCGTGGTATAAGTTTTATCCCAGTTTTGCACCCTTACAGTAGCCAGATTGATCTCTGTCACGAAACCATCTGCTCCGTACTTGCTAAAGGTGATCCAGTCTCCTATTCGCACGATATCATTTACAGATACCTGGATAGATGCAACAAACCCGAGAATAGTGTCTTTAAAAATGAGAAGAATAATGGCAGACGCTGCTCCCAGGGAGATCAGGAAGCCAAGTACCGATTCCCCGGTAATCTCAGAAAAAATGAAAATGAACCCAATCGCCCAAATAAAGATCATTAAGACCTGAATATAGCTCTCCATAGGTTTGTCCATAAACCGCTCGTGGGTCTTCAGGTAATTTTTGGAGGTGCGAAGCAAGCTTCTAAAAATCAGGACTGTAAGGATGATGATGTAAATATCAATAACAGTCGTAAAAACCTTTAAAAAGGAAGGATAAGCTTCAAAAATGACAGGAAATGTATAGACAAGGAGCAGTACCGGAAGGATATTGCTTACCCATCTCGGGAAATTACTTTTCACCAGGAAGTCATCAAAGGTGGTCCTGGTTTTAATGGTGAATCGCTTGAATGCTTTGAGCAATACCCGTTTGGTGATAAACCGGATCAATACCAGCAAAAGGAGAACAGCAAGCAAATTTATCCCCAAATTGAGGAGGTGAGCCAAATTTGTGTTCATACCGTTCTCGACCAGGTAATCCCGTAGCAGTGTACTTATCCCGTTATATTCGAGCATTCTTTAAAGGTATTTTTTCTCGATGTAGAAAGGTCCGAAAGGCAGGACAGAGCTTACGCAAACCATCGCAAGGATCTTTGGGTTCCAGTTAAGCGGTTTATAAAGGAAAAAAGCTCCCAAAACATAGGCAATAAACAATATGCCATGAAACATTCCAATTACCTGAACCATTTCGGGTGACCCCCAAACATATTTTAGAGGCATGGCTATGAAAAGCAATAATAGAAAAGAAAGGCCTTCGAGGATGCTGATCCATCTAAAGGTTTTAACCTGATGATCTAGTGTCATATGACTTGAATTTGAGATTGCAA
>JBEPWW010000116.1:0-7592 GCA_041642215.1 Salinimicrobium sp.
GGATCAGTAAAAGTATGCTGAAGAAGATGATTATTAATTCAGGAACATTCATTTGAGTTACAGTCACAAAAGTTTCTTCTAAATTACATTTATATTTTTAAAAAAGCACGGGCTGTGGATTGATTTTGTCCTTATGGAACGGGGGAGATGGTTAAAAAACCTGTAAATCAGATGTTTGTGTATTTAGCATAAAAATTGGTATTTTAGTGTTTTTTTCAATTTTAAATTTCCGGGAAATCAAAAAGGTAATGAACGAATCAGAAGTTAAGGATTATTCACAATTAATGGCAGATACCCTCCGTGAACCTGTGCTGATTCTTGATAACAGATACAGAATTTTAGCGGTTAATGATCCCTTTTGTGAAAGGTTTGATGTCATTCGGGAGAATGTACATGGAGAACTCGTTTTTGATCTGCAGGAGGGTTGTTGGGACATTTCGGCGTTAAGAGAATTGCTGGAAAGCATACTTCCGAAGAAAAGAAGTATCCAGGATTATAATATGAATATCAGGTCGGCGGATTCGGGGGAGCTATTGGTTCTGGTGAATGCGAGCCTGTTAAAAAACTCAGGACAGGAAGATAGCCGGGTTCTACTGTCTTTCCATGCAGTCATTGAACAGGGAGTAGGGGAAAGATCGCGGCGTTTTCTGGAAAAGAACTTCAGGGATATCCTGATCCACGCTCCGGCTATGATCTGTATGTTACGCGGGCCCGAACATATTTTTGAGGTGGCGAATGAACGGTATTATCAACTCGTTGGAAACAGGACTGTAATAGGAAAAACTGTTAGGGAGGCGCTTCCGGAAGTTAAAAACCAGGGCTTTTTTGAAATTCTGGACGAGGTTTATACCGGCGGGAAACCGTATTACGGAAAAGAAGTTCCCTTAAAGCTGGATGTTGGAGGAGGAGCGACAAAGAGTTCGTATGTAGATTTTCTGTACCAGCCCACCCTGGACGCCAAGGGGGAGGTGGATGGTATTTACGTGCATGCGGTAGATGTCACGGAACAGGTGCTGGCAAGGGAAAAGGTAAGGGAGAATGAGGAGCGTTTAACCATGATGATAGATACCGTACCGGCCATAATATGGATCACGGACCGGGAAGGGGAGAGTATTTTTTTAAATAAGAACTGGTACCGGTATACCGGGCAGGTAAAAAAAGAGGCAGCAGGATATGGCTGGTCCCGTGTGGTGCATCCCGAGGATCGTGAAGCGGCCGTGGAAAATTTTAAAATAGCCAATGCAGCCCGGCAGGATTTTAGCGCGACTTTTAGGGTGCTTACCAAAAGTGGAGCATACAGATGGGTGATAGACAAGGGAAATCCCAAATTTAATTCAAAGGGAGAGTATGAAGGAATGATAGGGACTGTAGTAGACATTCATGAAGAAAAGGTGAAGGAGCAGCTTCTAAAGGAAAAAGAGCACAGGATACGATCGATCGTAGAGGAAGCCACAGTGGCTACCGCTGTTTACACCGGCATCGAGATGAAAATAGAATTGGCCAATGAGGCCATGATCGAGCTTTGGGGTAAAGACAGCTCTGTACGGGGCAGGACCTTAAGGGAAGCCCTGCCCGAGCTGAAAGATCAACCCTTTCATCACTTGCTTGAGGAAGTATACACAACCGGGGAGATGTACTGGGGGAAAGAAGAACGGGTGAATCTTGAAATAGACGGGAGGCTCCAGACAGGTTACTATAATTTCAACTATAAGCCCCTCCGGAATGAAAAAGGGGAAATATACGGTATCCTGAATATGGCCCAGGATGTCACTGAAATTGTGCGCTCCAGAGAAGTGCTAAAGGAAAGCGAGGCGTACTTTCGGCAAATGGCTGACCTGATGCCGGAAAAAGTGAGTAACGCTGACCCCGATGGGAATTTTAACTATTTCAACCAAAACTGGCTCGATTATACCGGGTTGAAGAGTGAAGAGCTCCGGGACAAGTTCTGGGAAATTGTTCATCCCGAGGATCGAAAGGAGGTGCGGGCCCGTTGGCAACATTCGGTAGATCGGGCTGTGAATTTTGAGATGGAGATCAGGTTAAGAAATAAAGAGGGCCGCTATAAATGGCATCTTAGTCGTGCAGAAGCGGTTAAAGATCAACAAGGGGCTATTCAAAAATGGATCACGATCAATACCCAGATCCAAAAGTTAAAGGAAGAAGAAAAGCGGAAAGAAGATTTCCTGAAAATGGTAAGTCATGAACTTAAAACCCCGGTAACTTCCATCAAAGGCTATGTGCAGTTGCTGTTAAGTATTTTAAACAAAGAAGACAGCCAGCAGCTGCCTGCTGTGCCTTTAAAGCCTTCTCTTGAGCGCATAGACCATCAAATTGTAAGGCTTACCAGGCTCATTTCAGAAATGCTGGACCTCTCCCGGATCGAAGAAAATAAACTTGAACTCCAAAAGGAGCGGTTTAGTCTCAATGAGCTGGTTAACCAGACGGTGCAGGATATCAACTATACCAATACGCAGCATGAAATAGAAGTTATTCATGACCATCGTGGTGAAGTTTATGCCGACAAGGACAGAATAGGACAGGTGCTTATCAATTTTATAACTAATGCGATCAAATATTCGCCAGAAAGCCAGTACATACAGATACAGGTAAAGAAGGCAGGAAAAGAGGAGGTATGTGTGAGTGTTAAGGACCGGGGGATAGGGATTGCAAAAGAGAACCATAAAAAAATATTCAAGCGTTTCTACAGGATTGGTGTGGAAAGCAAAGAAACCTATGCGGGATTTGGGATAGGGCTTTACCTGGCCAATGAGATCATTGAAAGGCATAAAGGGTACATAGAGATAAAAAGCGAAATTGGACGGGGGTCTGAATTTAGTTTTACGTTAACTAAGGTGCTTGCACCAGAAAAGGATGATAAATAAATAAGATGAAAGAAAATTCGAAAATATTGGTAGTTGATGACGACTCGGGCATCGGGGAAATGTTAAAGACCCTTCTAGAGTTTTACGGATATGACGTGACGGTTACTGAAAAACCGGATGAGGCAGAAGAGCTAATCAAGCAGCATAAGATCGACCTGGTGATGCTGGACATGTTGATATCAGGAATAGACGGTACAGACGTCTGTGCGCGCCTTAAAGGAAATGAAGAAACGGCAAAGGTTCCTGTCATTATGATGTCGGCTCTACATGATGCGGGAAAAAAGTGTAAAGCGGCCGGGGCAGATGATTTTATCTCCAAACCTTTTGAGATGGAGGATCTCATTGGCAGGATGAAAGAAGTGATTAGCAGGAAAGAGAATTCGATCTAGCAGAGATCATCTAGCGGGTACGCAGGAGGTGCAACGCTTTTTTAGGGTAATCTGTAATGATCCCGTCTGCGCCTAATTTCACCATCCTTATAATCTCTTTTTCACGATTCACCGTCCAGGGGATAACCTGCATGCCCAGGGAATGCAGGATTTTTATAAAGCTACGGCTTCTTATAAGCTGGAAATGAGGGCTGTAAATACTGGGAGTGAATTTTAAAAGAGACAGGTTCTTTTCAATTCCTTCATCTTCTATCAAAAAAGAAATTCTTAGCTGCCGGTTTTTATCATGTACCAGATTAAGAATATTAGGGTCGAAGGACTGAATGATTACCCGGTCTTCAAGATGGTGTTCCTGAAGAACCTGGAGCACGAGTTCAGAGAATTCTTCCGGGGGAGGTTGGGAGATGCCGTAGGCCTCCGGTTCAGATTTTATTTCGATGTTGAATATTGGGACCGTTAGGCCTTCGCTGGCGGTGTATTCTTTTATTCTTGCTATCACTTCACTTAGCAGCGGTTTATGGCTGCTTACAGGCTTGTTTTTGAGAACGCATTTGAATTCCCGTATCAGGGAATAATCCATTTGGAATAGATTATAAGAAGATTCCTCACTTTTAGAGATTGGAGATCCTTCAGGAGTCAGGACCTTTCCGGCTGCCATATAGGCTTCGTGGGAGACCACTACTTTTCTGTCTTTGGAAACCACCACGTCCATTTCAATGGCATCCACTCCTTCACACACCGCACTTATAGATCCCTCCACCGTGTTCTCGGGAAAGACCTTAGGGTTACCCCGATGGGCATGCACCTCGAAAGCGCCTTTTGAAAATCGCGGCCGTGTTTTTCTTGTCATTCCAGACGACCCGGATGAGAATAGAGTGGTCAAACCGCACAAGAAAAGTTTAAAAGGATTCATTTTCTCTTTGGATAGAGGTCATGGTCTCATCAAGATAAGAAATTACAGGCTAACTCCTATAATAAAAAAAGCCACTTCCGTGGCTTGTAGATTTTACTGAGGTATTTTAGTAACAGGCCCTGCGTCTTCTCTCATTTAAACCGGGACCACCTATTTTAAAGGTGACACTAACGATGAACTGGTTCATTCTTGAATCCTCATGTACGGCTTCATTGATCCCGTACTCACTGTTGATCAAATCCAAATTCTGCAATTCTTGAGAGGATAGGGAGTGATCATACCTGAAATCGATCCCGAACCGGCCAAATTCCAGTTTCACCCCTGCATGGGCGTTAATGGGAAAATTCTCCACCACAACCCTATCCAGGTGCTCTTCTCCTTCCAGGGTGGATTTCTGAATATTGGAATAGCTGCCTCCGGCATAAATATCTACAGGACCCCAAATATTGTAACCAATCAAAAGGGGGATGTCGAATTTTTCTATCGCCTGTACAGAAGGCTTTCTCGGGAAGGCATATTCCCTTTCGAGGGAACTATAGACAAACTCGGGTCGAACAAAAAACTTCCCCCAGTTCACCTGAAGGAAGGCCCCGCCGTGAAACCCTGTTTTGGGAGTGGCATCTACAGAACCGTCAAAATAGCGTTCCTGGGTACTGGTAATGGTACCACCCAGGGCATAGCTCACACCTCCTTTAAGACCGTAACTGAATTCCTGAGAAAAACCTGAGAAAGAAAAACCTAAGATAAGGAGCAGGCATAAAAACGATTTGTTCATAAGATTGGTTTAGTCTTTACAACGTAAAACAATGGAAAAAAAGTTTTAACTCACACTATTTTAACATGTTGTAAGGCTAATTCACCAATTTTTTTATGAAATGATTAAGAAATAGGAATAGAGGGAGAAAACCAGAAAGCTTGTTTATAAGAGGATTCGTGATATAGGCGTTGTAGGATATTTAAATTATTCGTTAAAAATCGCGGAAGGCAACAGAAGGACGCAGCCTAACAAGATTAATTTACAGAAGCTGTCCCGATGCTTTGGAGTTTTTAGCTTCCTTAAATTCCAGATTATCAGAATTGAGTGAACCTGAGACCTGTCTGAATGAAACAGGCAGATAAATTCAGGACATTGATTTGAATGAGTTTTAAGGCTGTTTTTTATTTGATGGAAGCAGGTTTAGAAAAAACAGCTGCCCATGCGTTTTTCCTGCTGCATGTCTGATCCTCCTATTTTAAAGGTGATACTGAGGATGATCTGGTTGATCCTGGTGTCATCAAAATAGACATAACTCACACCGTATCCATCAGCACCGCCTCTGGTGAATCGTCTTCTGGTGTCCAGTGTGTTCTGGAGTTCGGTTCCCGATCTATTGTGTTCATATCTTAGGTCGATCCCAAAGCGATCAAATTCGGCTTTTATTCCTATTTGTGCATGAATAGGGGTGTCCTGATTTATTATGGGTTCTTCTACCTGGTCCCCGGAGAGGCTTCCTTCCAAAATATAGGAATAAACAGGTCCGGCGTAAAGATCAAGCGGTCCCCAGATGTTATAACCAAACAATAATGGGATGTCCAGTTTTTCAACGCTGTAGGTAGAGGTGCGGTTTGGGAATTCAAAATCAAGGCCTGTGGAAGTATAAACGAGTTCCGGTCTTATAAGGAAGCTACCAAAATTAACCTGAAAGAAGGCGCCACCATGTATGCCTACTTTTCCGGTTCCCTGCAGGGTCTCATCCCATCTGTTTACTCCAGAATTGTCTCCTGTGATCTGGCCTCCCTGAGAGAAATTCAACCCGGCTTTTAAGCCATATTTATATTCCTGAGCGAAACCTGAAGATGCGAGGCCTGCAAAAAAGAACAGGCAAAGAATTATTTTTTTCATGAGATGGGGTTCGTTTTTTGTCAATTATTGGAGTCTAAACTTTATATCGTGTTATCTGGCCCTTCTTCTTCTGTCGTAGCTGTATCGCCGCCTGTTACTTTCAGAAGCGGTGAATTTATAGGTCACGCCGAAGATCACCTGATGCAGGCGGGTATCTTCAAAAGATACCATATTAGCACCATAGCCATGAGGGCCATTCTCAAGAATATCCAGGGTTTGTGCATCGGCTTTGAATAAGCTGTGCTCATAGCGTATGTCCACGCCAAAGTTGCCAAATTCCAGTAAGGCGCCTATTTGGGCATTGACAGGGATTTTCTGTACTACCAGGAAGGTTTCCTTTTCGTCTCCCTCGAGCAAAGCATCGAGCAGATAGGTAATAGACGGGCCGGCATAAATGCTCAATGGCCCTGTTAGATCATATCCCAGTAAAAAAGGGATGTCAAATTTCTGTATGGCGTAGGTAGCCGATTTTCGGGGAAATTCGAAGGTGCTTTCCATGGAGGTGTAAACGATCTCGGGTCTTAGGAACAGATCTCCGAAATTAAATTGTAGGAATACACCTGCATGAATTCCCAGTTCCCCCTGGCCGGTACTGGTTCCTGCCCAGTCGTTATTGGTTCCCGATTTGAAACCGGTGATCTGGCCGCCGAGGCTGTAATTGCCTCCTCCTTTGAGCCCGTAACTGAGCTCCTGGGACATACCTGAAAACGAAACTCCCGCAAACAGCAGGATGCCTAAAGTAATTTTCTTCATAGGATTGGGGGTTATCCGTATATATATATGCAAATAAAGCAGAATTTTTGAGTTGAGTCCAATTTATTTGTAAGAAAAAGCAGGCAATGGTGAAAAAAAAATCGAAAATTCTGCTCCCCGGGCTGTTCCTTTAGTGCAATGTTTCAAAGCATTACGCAATAAGATAGGTCCTTGTTGGTTGAGGGGATTCGTTAAAAAGCTAAAAATAAAGGATGAATCACGCGGTAGCAGAGTTAGGGTAAAAACCAATAAAAAATAAAAGAGGCTGTCTAAAAAGCTAATTTTCCGCCAACCTTTCCCGATGCTTCGGGAGTTCAGGTTCCTGTAGTCCTGTAATGGGACTAATAGATTCTGAAATAAATTCAGAATGACGGACTCAACAGCTTCGTAAACGGCCTCTTTTAAGGAAAAGAAATTTGTTTTTAGTCTCTCAAAATACTTCTTGAGATCACAATTTTCTGAATCTCTGATGTTCCTTCGTAGATCTGGGTGATCTTGGCATCCCTCATCAGTCGCTCTACATGATATTCTTTCACATAACCGTTCCCGCCGTGTACCTGTACGGCTTCCACGCTCACATCCATAGCGGTTTGTGAAGCGAAAAGTTTGGCCATGGCCCCGGAAAGATCGTAGTTCTCACCGTTGTCCTTGTCGCAGGCCGCTTTCATCACGAGATGTCTTGCAGCTTCAATAGAAGTATGCATATCGGCAAGTTTAAAAGCGATTGCCTGATGGTTCATGATCTCGGTGCCAAATGCCTTTCTCACTTTAGA
>JBEPWW010000117.1:0-7573 GCA_041642215.1 Salinimicrobium sp.
TGATAAACTCAACACCAATTCTTTAAAAAGGGTGAGTTTAAGTTGTAAAAGCGAGCCGTCTTTGAGCGGATACTTGATCAGCTTGTTAGCCCTAAACGTGATTTTAGAGAGTTTATACAAAACCAGACTAATACAGGCTTTTTTTATATATAAATCTAACAAATGGAAACACTAACTATAACTGTAACAATTATTTCTTTGATCGTTGGTCTTGCAATAGGCTACGGGATAGCAAAATACCTGGAAAGGAAAAATGCATCTAAAGTCGTGCAAAGGGCCAAAAAATCAGCCGCGGCTATCCTTAAGGAAGCCAAACAGGAGGCAGAAAGCATCAAAAAAGACAAGATCCTGCAGGCAAAGGAAAAGTTCATTGAATTAAAATCTGAGCATGAGAAAGTGATCCTGGGAAGGGATAAAAAGATTGCCGAGGCCGAAAAGAGGGTGAGGGATAAGGAGTCTCAGATATCCAGTGAGCTTGCCAAGAATAAGAACCTGAACAAGGACCTGGAAGAGAAGATCGGGGATTATGATCACCGCAATGAGATCCTGGAGAAAAAACAACAGGAGGTGGAAAAAATGCATAACCAGAAGGTGCAGCAACTGGAGGTGATTTCCGGGCTTTCGGCTGAAGACGCGAAGGCACAGCTGGTGGAATCACTAAAGGATGCCGCTAAGGCAGATGCCATGGCGCTGGTCCAGGATACTATTGAAGAGGCAAAACTTACCGCACAACAGGAAGCCAAGAAGATCATTATTAATACCATTCAGCGTATTGGTACAGAGGAAGCTGTGGATAACTGTGTGTCTGTGTTCAACCTGGAGAGTGATGACGTTAAAGGTCGTATCATTGGCAGGGAAGGACGTAATATTCGCGCCATTGAAGCAGCCACGGGAGTGGAGATCATTGTGGATGATACCCCGGAAGCCATCATACTTTCCTGTTTTGACTCGGTTCGAAGGGAAGTAGCCAGGCTCTCCCTGCACAAGTTGGTGACAGACGGGAGGATACATCCCGCCCGAATTGAAGAGGTAGTGAAGAAGACCACCAAACAAATCGAGGACGAGATAATCGAAGTAGGAAAACGAACGGTGATCGATCTTGGGATCCATGGATTACACCCAGAGTTGATAAGGATTGTTGGAAGAATGAAATACCGCTCTTCATACGGACAAAACCTGTTACAGCACTCCAGAGAGGTAGCGAAATTATGTGGCGTCATGGCGGCAGAACTGGGGCTAAACCCCAAATTGGCAAAAAGAGCCGGTTTGCTGCATGATATCGGAAAAGTACCTGATTCAGAAACAGAAGTTCCTCACGCCATTCTGGGAATGCAGTGGGCAGAGAAATACGGGGAAAAACCAGACGTGTGCAACGCGATTGGAGCCCACCACGATGAAATCGAAATGACCTCCCTGTTATCACCTATCGTACAGGTTTGTGATGCCATTAGCGGTGCCAGACCGGGGGCCAGAAGACAGGTGCTGGATTCGTATATTCAGCGTTTGAAAGACCTGGAAGATATCGCATTTGGGTTCAATGGAGTGAAGAAGGCCTACGCGATCCAGGCAGGACGTGAACTTCGGGTGATCGTGGAAAGTGAAAAAGTGAGTGATGATAAAGCAGCTAACCTCTCTTTCGAAATATCCCAAAAGATCCAGACAGATATGACTTATCCGGGTCAGGTGAAGATCACAGTGATCAGGGAAACCAGGGCAGTGAATATTGCAAAGTAGCTAATTCAAATATCTATATGTTGAAAAACCCGCTTCCGGTTCCCCGGAAGCGGGTTTTTCTTTCTTTGATATTCTATGGCTTTTTTTAATCTTTCTTCGTTGGGAGTGGTCAGGGCTGCATTGTCTTAAAAAAAACACCAAAAACTCTGGGAGATTTTTGTAAATTGATAAAAAATTTTCCATATGAGTAAAAAGATGGTATTGCTGCTGCTTGCTGTGGTGTTGGTGATTTATCCGCTTTATATGCTTTTCCAGCTGGATACGACCATTAGCTCATCTTCAGACCTGCACCAGGTTCAGGAAGCTATCCTGGACTACCAGGTGAGCCTTTGGATAGTCTGGCTTATTTTGGCGGGTATTTCTGTGTACTATAAATGGACCCGAAAAAGCGATTTCTTCTTTTCGATTACCTACGCCTTTATTGTCATCGGTTTTGCTTTTCTGGGAGCTTATAGCCAGGAAGTGGTAACTAATTTTAATCTACCCACCCGGTTCCAGGACACATATACCATGGGAGTCTTATCTGCCGTGCAGAATATTTTCATTTCGGGAATCCTCACGGGCTTTTTGCAAGCCGGTGTATGGTGGTTCACCCGCAGATGGCACAGGAGATAAAGCAGGAGTTAGAGTTCTTCTGAGGAGATGATCCGGCCATCCTTTTCTTTGATGGTGTTCTTTACCTGTTCCCAATTCTCCATTTGTAAGGGCACTGCCGCATCTTCGATGAGCGTGGCTGAAAATCCTTCGCTTAAGGCATCCATAAGGGTGAAATTGACGCAGATATCCCCTGCAAGTCCGCAAAAAAACAGGTCCTCGGCCTTCTTTTCCCTCAAATAACCGGCCAGGCCGGTGCTTTTCCTGTGTCCGTTGTCATAAAAACCACTATAGCTATCGATCTCAGGATCCATTCCTTTCCTAAATATAGCCTCTATGGGTCCTGTGGTGAGTCCGGGGTGAAAATCGGCGCCCCTGCTGTTCTGTACACAATGCACCGGCCAGAGTTTTTGGGGAAGGCCGTTGAGATCGATTTCTTCATATTCCTCTTTGCCGGGATGATTCTCGGCAAAACTTTTATGGTTTTCCGGGTGCCAGTCCTGGGTGGCGATCACCAGATCAAACTGTGGAAGGATCCCGTTGATCACCGGAACGATACGATCTCCCTCTCTGACTTCTAAGGCGCCTCCCGGCATGAAGTCATTCTGGACATCTACAATGATTAATGTTTTCATAGCTCATTATTTAAATTTGTGTTCTTCTATAAGTCGATCCCTTTCTTCCTTTAACTGTTTGCTTAGCCCAATTTTATAAATATGAGGATTGAAAAATCGCTTGAATTCCTGCGGCAATTTTTCCATTCTCTCCCGGCTGAATTCGCTTATTTGAGATAAGGAAGGACTGGTGTCATTCGCTCTGCCGTTTACCATCACTTCCCCGAGCAGTGGTTCTTTGGACATGTTTTCCAGGGAAAGGGATTTTAAAGGATCAAATGGGTGAAACATCACCTGAGGATCCTTTTCATTTTCCAGAGATACAACATCGGCTCCAAAAAAAGATCCGTCCTCATCAAACATACGAAAGACCTGTTTTTTGTGAGGCAGGGTTACTTTAGTAATGGTTTCTGAAAGTTTGATCCTTGGTTCTTCTCTAAAATGAGCTAGTTTGTAAACTCCATCCAGGGCTGCATCGGGCTGGCCGGTGACCAGGCTGGTGCCTACCCCAAAGATATCTATCGGGGCATTCTGGTCCAGCAGGCTTCGAATTAAATTTTCATCAAGCTGATTAGAGGCAGCGATCTTCACATAATCCAGGCCTTCGCGATCCAGCATTTCCCGTGATTTACTGGCCAGATACGCGAGATCCCCGCTATCCAGCCGTATACCTACCAGCTTATGCCCCCGCGCCTCCATTTCTTTTCCTACTTTAATGGCATTTGGCACCCCGCTCTTTAGGGTGTTGTAAGTATCCACCAGGAGAACAGAACTTTCGGGATGTACCTCGGCATAGTCCCGGAAAGCTGTAAGCTCGTCTTTATAACTTTGAACATAGGAATGAGCCATGGTGCCCGAAGCGGGAAGGTTGAAGTCCCTTGCGGCCCTCACATTACTTGTAGCTTTAAATCCTCCAATTACAGCTGCCCTGCTGGCGTAATATCCACCCGGGCCCTGAGCCCTGCGCAAACCAAAATCTATAAGCGTGCGACCTTTTGCCTGAAATCTCATTCTGCTCGCCTTGGTAGCAATAAGGGTCTGGAAATTTAGAATGTTCAGTAACAGGGTTTCAATGATCTGGGCTTCTATAATATTGGCCTCGACGCGTACAACCGGTTGGTTGGGGAAAATAATTTCCCCTTCACGCATACTGTGTATGGTACCGGTGAATTTAAAGTTTTTTAGGTATTCCAGATAATCCTTGTTGAAACCCTGGTCTTTAAGAAAAGCCATGTCCTGTTCATTGAACCGTAATTCCTGAAGGGTCTCCAGGAGGTTTTCCAGTCCTGCGAAAACAGCGTAACCTCCGTCGAAAGGTAATTTTCTAAAGAAATAGTCGAATACGGCTTTGTGGTCCCTGTGACCCTTAAGGAAGTAGACCTGGCCCATGGTAAGCTGGTATAGATCTGTATACGAACCGGTAAAGTCGAACATGATTAAATTTTTAAAAATTTTAGCCTTTCCAGATCACATCTGGAAAGGGCGTTAAATTAAATTTACAAAATAAGAAGATGAAAAGTCTAGTTTTCAGGGATTTCTATATACTGATCCTGCTTATGCATATCCAGCCTGTATGAAATACCTGCGGCTACCTGCCAACGGGTAGGGGTGTCTTTGAAATTCACCAGGGCCGAGATGTCTGCCTGAAAATTCTTGTGGAACAGGTAGGCAAGACCTCCTCGCACGATCTCATCGCTGTAAAGGTCGCTTATGATTCCCTGGAATTCCCCAAAAACGGCAAATTTTGGGCTAAATGAATGGGTGAGGGTGGCCATCCCAATATAAGAAGGATAATCCTGGCCAAGCTTATCTGCGATCAGGTTCAGGACCAGTACCCAGGCCCCCCAGTTGTTCTGTGTGATTACCGCCAGTCTTGGGGAAATAGTGCTTTCCCCTTCATAAACATATGGGTTATCCCCAAAAGCAAAATTGGCGCCGGCATATGCCGAAACTGCCGGGATCAGATCAGACCAGTCAAAACTGCGGTCTTGTTTCCAGCTGTAGAGGTTTGGTTTCTTAACTTTCGGGATCTTGTAAGGATCATATATGAGGTATTTAACTCCAATAGCATTGGCGTCAAAGTTGCTCAGGCTATAGGAGTCCTGTGTGGCGCCCCTGGTGTAAGTGGTGGATTGGGATAAAAAAGAACCCGTAAGGTTGACTTCGAGCTGTTCCATGAAAAATCCGTACCGAAGGCTGTACTCGATCCCCCATAGATCGGTTTCTGTTCTAAGCAGTACGTGTTCATCCCTGCCCATTTTCCCTCCGGCTTCCAGCTGCAGTACCCCGGTGCCAACAGAAAAAGCACCCTGGGAATTTCCGGGGCGGTTTGAATTGATGGTTTCGGTGTATTGGGCATAGGAAGAAAAACTTCCCAAAAGAAGCAAAAAGAAAAAGGCTTTATAAGAATGCATAGATGCAGAGATTGGTTAGATCAAATATAGATATTTTCTCATTTTTTTCCGGAGTAATGCTGGTTTTCTTTAGGCAGAATAGTAATTTTGCAAAAACGATTCTAATGCACGAAGCTTCTTTTTCTGAGGTACTGAGAGTGATCCTGATCATCCTGTTGATATACTTTGGAATTAAACTCATTATCCGTTGGTTTGGACCCCTGCTCCTAAAGTACATCTTGCGCAGGGTAGGGAAGCAGTTTGAAAAAAAATTCGGTCAGTTTGACCAATCGGCAGAGCGGAAAAAGGAAGGGGAGGTCAGTATTGAAAAGAAGCCGAAAAATCCCCGAAAGCCTAATAAAGATGTGGGGGAGTACATCGATTACGAAGAAATTGACTAATTTTCGCTGCAAAATCTCCTTTTATGACCGGTAACCTTAAGAGGCTCCTCCCTCATTTTTTTGTTCTCATTGGTTTTATCATTATTTCCCTGGCTTATTTCTATCCCGTCCTTCAGGGGAAGGAAATCTTTCAGAGTGACATTGCCCAGTATATCGGGATGGCGCGCCAGCAGATCGAGTTCAGGGAAGAGACCGGGGAGGAACCCTATTGGACCGACGCTGCTTTTGGTGGGATGCCTACCTACCAGTTAGGTGCGAATTATCCTCACAACTATATCAAAGAACTGGACAGGACACTTCGGTTTTTACCCCGGCCGGCAGATTACCTGTTCCTGTACTTCATAGGGTTCTATATTTTATTGCTGGTTCTAAGGACCGATTATAAACTGGCTTTTCTGGGTGCGCTGGCTTTCGGTTTTTCCACCTATCTCATCATTATCCTGGGGGTAGGACATAATGCCAAAGCCCATGCTATTGCTTACATGCCCTGGGTGCTGGGGGGGATCATCCTATGCTTCCGGAAAAGATACATACCGGGATTTTTCCTGCTGGCCTTTGGGATGGCTCTTGAAATAAGTGCCAATCATTTCCAGATGACCTTCTATTTACTGTTGCTGGTGATCGCCCTGGGAATCGCTTACCTGATAGATGCCTTCCGTAGAAAACAACTTACCGACTATTTTAAGGCCCTGGGGGTCATGCTGGTGGCAGTCATTCTTGCAGTGGGGGCAAACGCTACTAATCTCATGGCGACACAGGAATATGCCAATTTTAGTACCCGTGGAGAAACAGGGCTGACCATAACTCCACAGGGGACAGAGAAACGAGCTCCGGGACTGGATTATAATTATATTACAGAATACAGCTATGGGATCCTGGAAACCTTTAACCTGTTCATTCCCCGTTTTATGGGTGGGTCGAGTGCCGAAGACGTGGGGGTAAAATCAGAGATCTATCAGGAATTGATCAAATTAGGAGCCTCTCCCGTACAGGCCAGGCAATTTGCCGAGTCAGCGCCTACCTACTGGGGAGATCAGCCGTTCGTTGGTGCTCCGGCCTATATTGGGGCCAGTGTGATCTTTCTATTCGTGTTCGCGCTGTTTCTGGTACGAGGCCGCTTAAAGTGGTGGATCGTAGGCGGATCATTGCTGGCCTTGCTGCTGTCCTGGGGAAAGAACTTTGGTTTCCTCACTGCATTCTTTATTGATTACGTGCCCCTTTACAATAAGTTCAGGGCGGTTTCTTCTATCCAGGTGATCCTGGAACTTTGTATCCCGCTTCTTGCAGTGGCCGGATTATCAAAACTGTTCTATTCTACTGAAACTGAAGAAAAGAAGTTTAATGCCCTCAAGCTATCTACACTGATCGTGGGCGGGCTGGCGCTGCTGTTCTTGTTGTTTCGCTCCGTGCTTTTCAATTTTTCAGGACCTTCAGACAGTGTTTTGATCCAGCAACTGGGGATGGATTTTGTTCGGGCTTTAAAAGAAGATCGGAAAGCCGTTTTTACGGCCGACACCATACGTTCCCTGGTGCTGGTGCTTTTGGTGGCCGGGATGATCTGGCTGTTTCTCAAAAAGAAGATCAAAAATACCACGGCCATTGCAGCCCTAACCGTCATTATTCTTTTTGACCTGGTGGCAGTAGACAGGCGGTATGTGGATAGTGAAGATTTTGTGAGCTCGCGGGTGGTCAACAGGCCTTTTGAAGCGACAGATGCCGACCGGCAGATCATGCAGGATGATTCCCATTACCGGGTGTTCGATCTCTCCGGAAATCCTTTTAATACAGCCAGAACTTCCTTTTTTCATAAATCCATTGGCGGGTACCATGCGGCCAA
>JBEPWW010000118.1:0-7410 GCA_041642215.1 Salinimicrobium sp.
AATGAACTGTACCCTTTGTACCACACCGCTGACTGATAGAATAGATGAAAGCTATTTTGATTGTCCCGTGTGCCGGGGACTGGTCAGGGACCTGAGGTTCTATCCCGACCGGGATGAGGAAAAGGCCCAGTATCTTGCGCATAATAATGATGTGAATGATCCACGATACCAGAAATTCGTATCTCCCATTACTAATTACATCCTGCAAAACTTTAATGCCGGCCATCAGGGCCTGGATTTTGGTTCGGGAACAGGGCCGGTGATCTCCAAAATGCTGCTGGACGAGGGGTATGATATCGTGCAATACGACCCCTACTTTGCCAATCATCCGCAGTTGCTGGAGCGCAGGTACGACTATGTAGTAGCCTGTGAAGTGGTCGAACATTTTTACGATCCGCTTAAGGAATTCCAAAAGCTGCACGGCCTGCTCAAAGAGGGCGGGACCCTGGCCTGTATGACCCTCCTCTATCATGAAAAGGTGGATTTCGAGACCTGGCATTACAGGAAAGACCCCACCCATGTCTTCATCTACCGGGCAGAGACCTTTCGATACATTGCAGAGCAGCTCGATTTCTCGGGGGTCCACATTCAGGACCGGTTGATCACCCTCAAAAAATAGCTTTTCAGGAATTTAAGTGACCTGTGGGAACTCCACGGGATTTGTGGGTGGTGAATAGCGCTTTGGCGAGAGCATGCGGTGTGGTCAACATCGGCCTGGTGCCGTTCTCTATCGCTGCCCCGAAAAGGGAGGTGAGCCGGTACAGGTTTTGACCGCCTCCGGAATGGCATTTTAACACCAAAATTTTTCCGGGGATCATTGGCTTTCTGAACTAACTATCGTAATATTGCAATATACTTAATCAATTAATCCTAAGGTTATGAAGATCACCATACTTGATCCGGCATTATGTTGCAGCACCGGAGTCTGCGGGCCCGATGTGGATGACAGCCTTGTACAGACAGCCGCCAATGTGAAATGGCTGAAAGGGATGGGCATAGAAGTTTCCAGGCACAATGTCTCCAATGACGGGGAGGCGTTTCAGCAGTACCCGGAAGCCATTGAAAAGCTGAAAATGGACGGGCTCAATTCGCTGCCGTACATCCTTAAGAACGGTAAAATCGTAATGAGCGGCCGTTATCCCGAGAGATCTGAGTGGGAAGCCCTGATGAAACAGGATGCTGCTCCCGTAGCACCGCAGCAGAACAATTCCTGCTGCGGTGGCAGCAGCTGCTGTTAAGCAACAGATCCATCATTTAATTCGATTCGCCATGAAAAATCCTGTAACTCCTTATATTTTCTTTACCGGTAAAGGCGGGGTGGGAAAAACCTCCCTATCCTGTGCCACGGCCATTAAACTTGCAGACCGGGGTAAAAGAGTACTGCTGGTAAGCACCGACCCCGCTTCCAACCTGCAGGATGTCCTGCAGAGCAAGGTCTATGAAAAGATCAATCCGGTTACGGGGGTGGAGAACCTGTGGGCGATCAATATCGATCCCGAAATTTCTGCTGAAGCATACCGTTCCCGGGTCACCGAACCCCTGAAGCAGATCCTGAGCGAGGCCGATATTAAAAAGATGAACGAGGAACTCTCCGGCGCCTGTACCACAGAGATCGCCGCTTTTGATGAGTTTTCCAGGTTTATTTCGGGCGAATCTGAAGCAGGGGACTTCGACGTGGTGGTTTTCGATACCGCCCCCACGGGGCATACCCTGCGCCTGCTGGAATTGCCGGCCGCCTGGGCTTCCTTCACCGAAGAGAACCCCGATGGCGCCTCCTGCCTGGGCCCCACATCGGCTTTAAAAAGCAGTCAGGAGCGCTATACCACGGTAGTAAAGCGCCTTCGGGATCCTAAGATGGCGACATTTTACCTGGTGGCCCGGGCAGATAAGGTCTCCCTTAAGGAAGCTTCCAGGACCAGCGATGAATTGACCGAACTGGAAATGAAAAGCCAGGAACTGTTAATAAACGGACTTTTTAAAGCCCTGGATACTACAGATGAGTTTGCGATGAAGATGCAGAGGCTGGCAGAAAAAGAGCTGGAGTCCATTCCGGAAAACCTTCAGGAGCTGCCGCGGCAAACCTATCCTTTACTGCCGTATAATGTTCTTGGAGTGGAGAAACTCCGTTCCCTGCTGGATCCGCAACTTCAGAAGGAAATGCTGGGCACCCTGGAAGCGGATGTGGAGGAACCGGGTGATCTCCTGGACGGGATGGATAAGCTGGTGGAGGAGCTCACGGCAGAAAGATCCAACGGCCTTATCATGACCATGGGGAAGGGCGGCGTAGGGAAGACCCTTACCGCATCGGCCCTGGCCGTGATGATCGCCAGGAAAGGTTTTGAGGTGCATTTAACGACCACAGATCCAGCCGCTCACGTGCAGGATTTTATGGACCAGTTAAAAGACCTTCCGCAGCATTTGACCATAGACCGTATCGATCCCAAACTCGAAACCCAACGATATACCGAAAAGGTCCTCTCCCAGAAGGGAAAGAACCTGGATGAGCAGGGGAAAAAGCTGCTGCTGGAAGACCTCAGATCCCCTTGTACCGAAGAAGTCGCTGTGTTTCACGCTTTTTCAAAGGCCATACAGCAGGCCAAACGAAAATTCGTGGTGATCGACACCGCGCCCACAGGGCATACGCTGCTCTTGCTGGACACAGCGGGCAGTTATCACCGGGAGGTGCTGCGTACCACCGGCATGGATCCCAACAAGATAAGGACCCCTTATATGGCCCTGCAGGATACCGAGCTGTCTAAGGTGATCCTGGTTTCTTTGCCCGAAACCACCCCCATGCGGGAAGCCGCGGCCTTACAGGAGGATCTAAAAAGGGCCGGGATTGGCACCTATGCCTGGGTGGTGAACCAAAGCCTGAACATGCAAAAAGGCCTTAAGGACCCGCTTTTAAAAAGCAGGGCGCTTGCAGAGGAAGATGTTATCCATACGATTCTGGAGGATCTTGCAGAGCGAACCTATGGTATTCCTTTTTTACCCGAAGAAAACCTGCTTCCGGCGCTGCTGGAATTCTATGATAAAGAACCTGTAACAACAAATTAAAATGGGAGTAACGAAAAGCGACCTCTTTACGGAGGCTCAGAATGACCTGGCCCTGGCCGCAAAGGCCCTGGCTCACCCGGCCCGGATTGCCATTATTGAATTCCTGCTGAAGGCCGACAGCTGCATCAACGGCGACCTGGTCAATGAACTGGGACTGGCCCAGGCAACCATCAGTCAGCACCTGCGCGAACTCAAGGAGATAGGGATCATACAGGGAACCATAGAAGGGACCCGGGTGAACTATTGTATCAATCCCAAGCGATGGGCAGAGATCAAGGAAAAATTCAATACGATCTTTACCCAATTTGAAGATCCTTCTTCAAAAGATTGCTGCTAACCAATAACTATTAGTATCTATGAAAATCGCATTATTCAGTGATATACACGCGAACCTGCCGGCGCTCGAGGCTTTTTTTGCCGACCTTGACGAGCGGGAAGTGGATTCTGTTTATTGCCTGGGGGACCTGGTGGGCTATAACATCTGGCCCAATGAGGTGACTGAAGCCATCAGAAAAAGAAATATTCCCACTATCGCAGGAAACTATGACTTCGGAATAGGCCGGAACAGCGATGAGTGTGGCTGTGCCTACAAAACCGGGGAGGAAAAAGCCAATGGGGAGGTCTCCATTTCCCTCACGAATGAATTGATCTCAGAAAAGAACCGGGCCTACCTGAGAAGCCTTCCGGCGCATATAAAAGTGGAATTCAAACTGGATGGCCAGAAGCTCAACCTGCTGCTGGTGCATGGAAGCCCAAGAAAAATAAATGAGTACCTGTTCGAGGACCGGGACGAAAAGAGCCTGCAGCGCATCCTGGAACAGGCCGATGCCGATATCATGTGCTTTGGTCATACCCACAAACCTTATCACAGGATCCTGAATTCGGGAGAGGAAGGAAATCCGCATTACCGGCACGCGATCAACCTTGGTTCTGTAGGGAAACCAAAAGACCGGGATACCCGGGGCTGCTATGTGATCCTGGAAATAGATGAAAAAGCCTCGGTGCTGGATAAAGACAGCATAAAACCTGAATTCATCCGGTTTGAATATGATATCGAAAAGGCCGCAAAGGCCGTGGAAGACAGCCGCCTTCCCAATGCCTATGCCGAAAACCTGAGAAACGGATACTAATCCTTATAAAAAACAACAACCCACCAAAATCAACCAGCATGCCTGAAAAGAAAAAAATCGCCTTTTTTGAAAAATACCTGAGTTTATGGGTCGCCCTCTGTATTGCAGGGGGTATTTTTATTGGCTATGTCGCCGGAGACGCCATGGAAGTCATGAGCACCTGGGAGATCTACCAGGTGAACATTCCTATCGCGATCCTCATCTGGATGATGATCTACCCTATGATGCTGCAGGTGGATTTTACCAGTATCAAAAAGGTAGGGAAGAGGCCGAAGGGGATCGTGCTCACCCTGGTGATGAACTGGCTGGTCAAGCCTTTCACCATGGCTTTTTTCGCCTGGATCTTCTTCACAAAGATCTTCGCGGCCTTCATTGATCCTGCACTTGCGGGAGAGTATATCGCGGGGGCTATTATCCTTGGTGCCGCGCCCTGTACGGCCATGGTCTTTGTCTGGTCCTATCTTACAGACGGAGACCCCAATTACACGCTGATGCAGGTTTCTGTCAATGACCTCATCATCCTGTTCGCCTATGTTCCCATCGTAGGGCTGCTGCTGGGGATCACCGATGTGATCGTGCCTTATGAAACCCTCATCGTGAGCATACTTGTTTATGTGGTCATTCCTTTAGTGGCCGGGATCCTTACCAGCAAATTGCTCATCAAAAGACACGGGAGCGACTGGTTCCAGGAAGATTTTCTGCCAAAGTTCAAGCCGGTGAGCGTGATCGCTCTTTTGCTTACCCTGGTCCTGCTGTTCGCTTTCCAGGGGGAGAATATTTTAAACAACCCCATCATCATCTTTCTGATCGCGGTGCCCTTGATCATTCAGACCTATTTCATCTTTTTCGCGACCTGGTTCGCGGGCAAAAAACTGAATTTAAAACACCAGGTCTGTGCGCCGGCCGCCATGATAGGGGCCAGTAATTTCTTTGAACTTTCGGTAGCGGTAGCTATCGCCCTCTTTGGGCTGGAAAGCCCCGCAGCTTTGGTGTGCGTGGTGGGCGTGCTGGTAGAGGTGCCGGTGATGCTTTCTTTGGTGAACTATGCTAACCGGAAGAAATTTTAGGTCTTTTAGCTCCGAGAACTGGTATCGCAACTTTCTGGCTAATATCGCAGATAAACCTTTGGCTGTGCGGTTGGTTCAGCTTCTTAGCATCAATCCGGGTGGCGGTTGATGGGAACAGGATAGAAAACCATGGGGGCTGCCTCCTTGAAACTACCTGAAAATATCCTTGGAGACCATGACCAGGTAACCGAGCAGGAAAAAAGAGCCCGTGCCAAAGCATACATGATAAAGATCAAAGGGGATGGCGACATCAAAAAGGGCCATGATGGTCAGGATATAGGAGAGGATGAAGAAAAGGAGCAGGCTATTTCTTAAAAGTTTCTCAGACATGACCCCGAATGTAGGAATAAGCCGGAATTGCCTACAGGAGTTTAACGCAAGATTAACGATAAAGCGCTGGTTTTTGCGATGAAATGGAAGTTGGGGAGGCTTCTAATGAGAAGGGAAAGAATAAGCAAGCCCGGGGCAGGAAAGATGAAGTTAGGGATTCCTTATCTTCAGGACTGGAAGAAAGCAATTGATGCCTGGCCACCCAAATTTTTCGTACTTTGGGAACCCTGGAGAAATAATGATTTTTTTCTTACATAAGCTGTTGAAAGATCGATAAAAAGCAGTTCTGTGCCGTTAAAAAACCTAATTAGGTCTTTGGATGCTGAAAAATGACTTAGCTTTGCCGGCCCGGAAAACTGAACCCTTCCAATGTAACCAGATCCCCCCTGAATGAAAACGTATAAAGATCCCGATAAAAGTAAAGAAGAAGCTATGGATGATGCCTGGGCTAGAAAGCTGGGATTTCTGGCCACTGTAAGCCATGAGATCCGCAATCCGCTGAACGTGATCATCGGGATCTCCCGGCTGCTAAGGCATCCTGCTACAGAAGAAGAGCGGCAGGAGTACCTGGATGGTTTATCCCAGACCTCCGAAAGTCTATTGGAGCTGGTCAATAACATCATGGACTTCAGTAAATTAGAGGCGGGTAAGCTGATCTTGAACTCCAGGCCGACCAATCTCAGGAAAAACCTGATGGAAAGCATGACTAGTCAGCGGGCCATTGCGGGAGCCAAAGGAGTTGATTTTCAGGTGGAAATTGATGAGATCTTGCCTTCTTGGCTACTTCTTGATCCCGTCAAGATCAACCAGGTCCTTCTAAACCTCGTATCCAACGCCGTTAAATTTACCCATGAAGGGAAGGTTGTCGTGGCGGTAAGGGTGGAAGAGCTTAGCCCGGAAAAAGCTACTGTAAATTTTACAGTCCGGGACACCGGGATCGGTATTCCAAAAGAGAAACTAAAGGTGATCTTTGAAGCATTTGATCAGGGAGGGGAGAACATCAATTTTGAATTTGGGGGCACCGGGCTGGGATTGAGCATAAGCAAAAGAGTGGTAGACCTGTATGGAGGAGAGCTGGAAGTACAGAGCGAGACAGGCAAGGGGTCAGAATTCAGGTTTGTTCTGGAACTCGAGATCGAACAGGAGCCTGCGAAAGATCCAGAACCGGCAATTCAACCTGATCCTTTGCCGCTTTTGACGGAAAACCTGAAGGTACTGGTGGTAGATGACAATAAACTTAATTTACTGGTGGTTTGCAAGAACCTGGATCTCTGGGGGATCAAATATAAAACCGCTTCTACCGGTCTGGGCGCGGTAAGGAAGGTACAGGAGGAGGTTTTCAATCTGATTTTGATGGATCTACATATGCCGGGAATGGACGGTTTGGAAGCCGCAGGGGTTATACGTAATATTGAAGGCTGCAGGGAAATGCCCATTATTGGGTTAACTGCCTCCACCGATAAAAAATTCCGGATTGGAATAGAGGCTGC
The DNA here is from genome assembly GCA_041642215.1 of Salinimicrobium sp. Taxonomy (GTDB): domain Bacteria; phylum Bacteroidota; class Bacteroidia; order Flavobacteriales; family Flavobacteriaceae; genus Salinimicrobium. The sequence continues at coordinate 7,075 of JBEPWW010000118.1, forward strand.
GGGATTTTCTGATCTTTTGGCCAAGCCCTTCCGCCCGGAAGAGCTTCTGGAAAGCATTATCCTGCATACCAAAACCAGAACGGCATCCCTGGTACTGTAAAATTTCCTTTTTCACAAACTTCAGATGTTTTTCTCGCGCCCGGGAGTCCCCTTTTTCTACGTCTATACCTGTATTTACCAAGTTGCTTTTATTTCTTTTAAGGTTCGATTTGCCCTGTTTTTCGCGGCTTCCGGGAATAAACCTGTGGAAATAAGCTGGTTAACACCTTTAAAATTTGCCGGGACAGGGAATAATATGTTAATTTTTTATACATTTAAGGAGATGTTAGCATAAGA
>JBEPWW010000119.1:0-7392 GCA_041642215.1 Salinimicrobium sp.
ATCCGTTTCTATCTTCACCGGAACTCTTTTCTGTAGATATCCCGTACCCGAAAAAAGGAGAATATATTCCCCGCGAGGTAAGTAGATGATTAAGGAACCCCTGGAATCGGTAACCTCCTCCATCAGGGTTCCTACTACAGAAATTTTGACCTGGGGTACACCGGCGCCCGTAAATTCATCAATAACGGTCGCTTGTAAAGTTCCCTGTTGGGCAAAAAAGGAAATGGACCACAAGCCAAGGATCAGGGTGACCCCCTCCCTGCCGGTTAAAGTTCTCTTCATATAAATAAAATAAAGGGCGGGGAGATATTAGCCGTCAAAACTAAACTATTATTCCATACATTTACACGCTTTAATATTTATTTAATAATTTTATAATCAGGACTTTATCCACATGAAAAAGAAAGAGATCGTTGCCTTCCTGATTCTGATTTTTATTAGCATCTACAGCTCGCCTGCCCAGGAAAAAAAAACCTTCCAGATAGTAACACTTGCCTTCTACAACCTTGAAAATCTATTTGACACTGAAGATGACCCTCTAACCTATGATAATGACAGAACACCTCAGGGCAAGGATCACTGGACAGAAGAGATCTACCTTCAGAAATCGAAAAACATGGCCTATGCGATCTCCAGAATAGGTTTGGAGCAGACAGGGCAGCCTCCGACACTTGTGGGAGTATGTGAAATTGAAAACCTTGATGTCCTAGAAGATCTGGTAGGGCAGCCGGGCATGGTAGAACACAGTTACGGGATCATTCATTACGATTCCCCGGATAGAAGAGGAATCGATGTAGCCCTCCTATACAGAAAAGGTCATTTCACTCCATTACATTCTGTCGCACATGAACTCCTGCTATATGACAGCCATGAGCCGGACAAAAGGATTTTTACCCGTGATCAACTGGTAGTGGCGGGACTATTGGATGGAGAGGAAATACATATTATAGTAAACCATTGGCCTTCCCGAAGCGGGGGAGAAGCGCGGAGCAGCTACAAAAGAGAGAAAGCGGCTTTGCTCAACAGGAAGATCCTTGATTCTCTTCATAGCAAAAAGCCTTATGCCCGCATCATATCTATGGGCGATTTCAATGATGATCCTTCCAACAAAAGCCTGAAAAAGGTTTTGGGAGCAAGGGTCAACCGGGAAGAGGTTGGATGGAAGGATCTATACAATCCTATGGCCTCCCTGTCTAAAAAAGGAATTGGAAGCCTTGCCTACAGGGACGGCTGGAACCTGTTCGACCAGATCCTGGTTTCCAAACCCCTGCTTGAACCTGATTATTCCTCCTACAGGTTCTATAAAGCCGGGATCTACAATGAAAATTTCCTCGTCACCCCTACCGGCCAATACAAGGGCTATCCCTATCGCAGTTTTGGCGATAGCGGTTTTACCGGGGGGTATAGCGACCACTTCCCGGTTTATATATTCTTAATAAAAGAATCTCTTAACTAAACCAGGTTGCAAATGGGATCCTGGATAACATAAATATCAGGGCCAGCGTATAGAAGATCGCCAGCAGTTTGAATTTAGGCCTTGATGTAAGTTTCTTTTTATGTTTTGAGTATCCCACGGTGATTAGAACTACTGCAATGATCATTATCAATGGATGTTCTACCAAATAAAGGCGCAGGGTAGAATCTTTCATTACTGTTCCCATTCCACCATTTACAAGGGCCTGGAAATAAGGCGCCACAAAATAGAGCACTAATCCAATAAGTAATTGTATATGGGTAACAATAAGGGTAAAAAGCGCTATTCGAAAGTCATTAGCCCCATATTCCTTTTTGGAGAAGAAGCCAATTAGGGAATTAATGGCTGCAATAATTAAAACCAATAAAACAAGATAGGCCCACCAGGAGTGGATGAATTGTACTGTATTATACATGTTATTTTTTTTCAAATATAAACTAATCTTAGAAAAAAAGCCCTTTCCAGTGAGAAAGAGCTTTTTTAAAAAGGCTTCTCCTTCTGCACCAACTATTGTATTTGATACCGGAGAAAAAAAAATCGCCCCGGAGTGATCCGGGGCGATTCATATATAAATATTTGGGATTACCTTGTTAGAAGCTATATCTCACGCTTAAGCTCCACTGTCTGTCAAACCCCCAGTAGCCTCTGTTTGCTGTGTTAATACCTTTCCAGGTATTATCACCAGGTTCTGCAGCCCTGTTTGTTTGAAGACTGGTAAGGTACACATTATTGAACAGGTTACGGATGTTTCCTCGGAAAGTTAGATCCTGATTTCCTCCCAATTGTAGTTTATAAGATGCTCCTACTCGTACCAGATCGTAATTAGGTAATTTCACTACTTCCTGACCAGGCTCGGTAAAACTTACCGGATCAATATCCGCGTAAAGATCGGCATAGTACCACCAGTCTGCGTAAACACTAAAGTTTCTGACAACGTTGTACCTTGCACCAAGGTTTACAGTAGTTTGAGGTGATCTACCTACCTTTTCACCGTCCACATAAGATACCACATCGGTAAGTTCTGTTACAGGAGTTAATCTATCAGCATCTACCACTCTCTGCACAGGATTGTCTGAAAATTCCCAGTTACCCAGGGAAACAAAACCAGTCAATGTCAGATCGTAAGTTGGTCTGGCAGTGAAATCAAGTTCAATACCAGAGTGAGTCTGTTCAATACCGTTAAAAGTAGCCAGGTAATCTTCATCTATGCCATCCTCATCCAAATCCAGACGAAGACCTCTCGTATCTGCCCGGTTACCCCATCTCGTCCAATACGTATTAAGGTTTACGTTGATCAGCTCACTATTAAATCCATAGCCCAATTCAATTCCGGTAATATCCTCATTGGTAGTTAAAGGGTTGATATCATTTCTAAAATTAAGGAAGATGTTATCATGAAATGGTTGTCTTGAATAGTATCCAACATTTCCAAAAACGTTATGCTGGTCGCTGATATTGTAATTAAGCCCCCCTTTTACATTGTACCCATTGTTGGTAACGACAGGAGAATCCTGAAGATCTGGGTCTGTATAGTTCATGTAATCGTATCGCTGGTGTGACTGGGTAGAAATAGCTCCCTGTAAAAAGGCAGAAAAACTATCCGTTTGGTATTCAACCTGCCCAAAAGTTCCCAGGTAGCTAATATCCTCAGAATTGCTATAACCAATTTGCTGATCGCTTCTTGCTTTTACAAAAGTAGGATCGAAAAGATTGATATCAAAGCTTCTAAATACCGGCTGCCCATTAGGAATAGAAGCGTTACGGCCTTCATACCAGCCATCGAGTCCTAGAAAATCCACAACCTGTCTGTAGTGGTCTCCATGGTAATAACGAAAATCTGCACCCACATTGAATTCAAGGTTGCTATTCACCCGGTGATTGAAGTTGGATACTGTTCCAACCCACCAGTGGTTGTTCATAGAAGCACGGGTAATATAACCGCTCCCGCCAGGAGAGCTCGCATCAGGGTGATTTCCTATACGGTAATCTTCTCCGTTGATCTCTACGGGAGAAAGATTCCTGTTGTTGGCTATAATATCATCAAAGTTGATCTGTCCGTTTTCATCAAACTTATCTCCTCTGTAGCGCCCTAATGGACCTGTTCCACCACCATTACCGGTAGAGGCGTAAGCAACTGTAGAAAGATCGGATTTATCGCTTATATTCCAGTCCCAGTTGAGGTTCATAACCGGTTTATGGTAAAAGTTTCGTCTCTCGTTGTAGACCTCACCATCTCTGTATCCCCAGTTCTCGTTATAAGTTCTTCCGTAATCCAGTCCTGACTGGATACTACCCTGCCATGCCTGTCCATGTACCTGAGGAGCACCTGTAACCAGGAAGTTAAAAGCATGCTTATCAGAAGGTTTGTAACCCACAGAGAAGAAATAGGTTAATCCACGCCCGTCTGTTGCATCATAGAAATTCCCGTCACCACTCCAGTAAGAAAGTAAATAAGTAGAAGACCATCCAAGATCGTTCTGCCCGGTAGTGTAATAAGCTGTGTTCTTAAGATAGTTGTTGTTCGCAATTTCAGAATGTGCAAAACCACCTTCAACATTGTTATAGGTTTGAGTTATAATGTTCACAGTACCTCCTACAGAAGAAATAGCAAGTTTTGAAGCTCCAAGACCTCGTTGTACCTGGATAGCGTTGGCTATATCACGAACCCCCTGCCAGTTACTCCAGTACATTCTACCATCTTCCATCCCGTTGATAGGCTGACCGTTCAAAAGAAAGGCGGTGTTACTCTGATCAAAACCACGTACTCGGATCTCTGAATCCCCATATCCTCCTCCAGAAGGATTGGCATATATAGAAGGAGTAGTCGTTAACAGCTCAGGAAGGTCAAGGTTACCTCCAGTTCGTTCGATCTCTGCTGCAGTTACTGTGCTAACAGCCACCGGAGTCTGTCTCCCGATTGCCACATCAATAACCCCTTTTCCTATCACCACTACTTCTGCAAGTGCATCGGCATCAGGATTAAGGTTAATTCGACCCAGGTCCCGGGTTTGACCATCGGCAACATTGAACTTCACAGTTCTTTTTTGAAATCCAACAAAAGTGATTTCAATTGTACCGGTAGTTGTAGACACCTGTAGGTTGAATTTCCCATCAAAATCAGTAACAGTACCGGTGTCAGTTCCCAATACTCTTACATTCGCTCCCGGTAGGGGCGCGTTCATGTCAGAGTCCATTACCGTACCGGTAACCGTTCCCTGTGCAAAAATAGTAGCTGACGTTAAAAATAACGCGAAGGCTAAAAATTTCTTCATTGTGTAATTTGTTAGTTTGTGTTTAAAATGTTGATGCAAAAGAACGCATTTCTTCAAAAATATCCTTTAACTCAACGTTAAGATTTTGACTAGTTAAATCTTCTTTCTACACCTTAACAAAACCAACAATTAACCTGCTGTATATCAAGTACCTAAACTTGATGAGCTAAAAATAAAATATTAAAATATTTTATTTTAGATAAAATTTTAACATCTTTTCGGTAGAAGAATCATGACCCCGAACGTCATTTCGCTCCATTTCCTGCAGGATATTGGACGCTAATTGTTTACCCAGTTCCACACCCCATTGGTCATAACTGTAAATATTCCATACTACCCCCTGGACAAAAATTTTGTGTTCGTAAAGAGCAATCAACTTCCCAAGGCTTGTGGGAGTGAGTTTATTTATAAGTAAAGTGGTGGTTGGTTTATTCCCCGAAAAAACCTTGAATGGTAAAAGTTCGTCCAGCTCAGTCCCCGAAAGTCCTTTCCCTTGCAATTCCTTCCTCACCTCTTCTGAGGATTTCCCCTGCAGAAGTGCTTCTGTTTGCGCAAAAAAATTAGCCATAAGCTTGTTGTGATGCTCTCTATCTTCATATAGCGAATTCTTAAATCCTATGAAATCAGCAGGAATGAGTTTAGTCCCCTGGTGAATGAGCTGAAAAAAGGCATGCTGGGAATTAGTACCCGGCTCCCCCCAGATAATAGTACCGGTTTGATAGGAGACCTCATCCCCGTTGCGATCTACACTTTTACCATTACTCTCCATGATCGCCTGCTGCAAATAGGCCGGAAACAAATGTAAATACTGGGTATAAGGAATGACAGCTTCAGTCTCGGCTTTAAAAAAGTTGTTGTACCAGATGCTAAGCATCGCGAGTTGAACCGGAATATTATCTTTAAACGAAGTGTTCCTGAAGTGGGAGTCCATGGCATGGGCTCCGGCCAACATAGCATCAAAATTATTAAAACCTATGGCAAGACTTATGGAAAGACCAACAGCACTCCACAAGGAGAACCTTCCTCCAACCCAGTCCCACATGGGAAAAATATTTTCCCCGGCTATTCCGAATTCTTCAACTGCTTCCACATTGCTCGAAACGGCCACAAAATGTCGGGCCACGGCTTCCTGTGGGGCGCTTCTCTTAAACCAGGTCCTTATCGTATTTGCATTGGATAAGGTCTCCTGTGTGGAAAAGGATTTGGAAACAATGACGAACAAGGTTGTTTCCGGCTTCAGGTCTCCAATGATCTCATGCACATGGTCCCCGTCCACATTGGAAACAAAGTGCATTTTCAAATGATTGGAATAATGCTCAAGTGCCTCTGTGACCATAACCGGCCCCAGGTCTGATCCGCCAATACCTATATTAACCACATCGGTAAAGGATTTCCCGGTATATCCCTTTCTGGAACCATCAATTACAGATTCACAGAATTTCTTCATTTTCTCTTTTACCTCAAAAATTTCAGGAATAATATTTTTTCCCTCTACCTCCACATCAGCTTTTGAAGTTTCACGCAGCGCCGTATGTAGCACCGCCCTGTCTTCTGTACGGTTAATATATTCGCCTCCAAAATAATCTGCTATGGCCTCTTCCAGGCCTGCTTCTTCAGCAAGGGCCGTCAAAAGATCCTTCGTTTCCGGTGTAATGAGGTTTTTACTGTAATCCACATAGAAATCCTCCCAATGAATGGTGAAATTTTCTGCCCTTTCCGGAGACTCGCGAAATAATTCCTTCATTTGAAGATCCCTAACATTTAAAAAATGTTCTTCAAGATCTTTCCATGCTTTGGTCTGGGTTGGATTTATGTTTTTCATTATATCGATTTAAATTCTATTTCACCTAATTCAAGTTTCAGGGGCTCAATTGCTGCAAAATAAGAGGGGATAAGATCTTCCTCCAACGGCTCGGCAGATGGCAGGTTCTGCCTAAACGGATCCACCTGGCGGCCATTCACCCAAAATCTGTAACATACATGTGGCCCAGTGGCCAGTCCTGTGCTTCCCACATAACCTATTACATCTCCCTGGCTTACCCGCTGTCCAACCTTTACTGCCCTCTTTGACATATGTAGATATTGGGTGGTGTAGGTATTATTATGTTTGATTTTAACATAATTCCCGTTTCCGGCGGTATAACCCGAGGCTACCACCACGCCATTTGCCGTACTCCAGATGGGAGTACCATGAGGCGCAGCATAATCGGTCCCTTTATGCGCTTTCCACCGTTTTTGGACAGGATGGTACCTGTTAGGACTAAACCTGGAGGATATCCTGCTAAAGTTCAGAGGTGCCTTCAGGAAAAAGCTTTGTAGAGGACGGGCTTCTTCATCATAATAATCCCTACCCCTGGTGAGGGAATCGGCCGTGTAATTAAAAGCATAATATGGTTTGTCCTGGTGCAGAAAAACAGCCGCCTCAATCCCCTCAATGCCGGCATATATGCTGTCATTGATATATCTTTCATTATAGATCAACTTGAATTTGTCCCCTTTTTGAAGACGGAAAAAATCAATACTCCACTGGTAGATATTGTTCATTTCATGGGCAAGAATATAGTTAAGACCCTCCTGTTCAATAGCTTCAGAAAGACTTGAATTGATCACCCCTGACACCACCTTCTTTGTAACCGTGACGGGTTT
>JBEPWW010000120.1:0-7342 GCA_041642215.1 Salinimicrobium sp.
ATTTAATTCCTTTTGCAGAAAAGTGATCATTTGATCAAGTTCCTCATCGGGCACGTCTCCCTCCTCCAGTTTTCTGAGATAGTTAAACGTCTTTTCCTGTAGTTCCAGTAACTTTCCGGCCAGCATTTTTTTATTCTCAGCCACCACTTTCCGGTGCCTGGGTGTTACGACATTATCAATATTTTTTAAAAACACGAGATCTTCATTGCGATCATTAAGGTTGTCTATCAAAGCTCCATGTCCCCCCGGCCTAAAGAACAATTTTCCCTCCTCATCCCGGAATGGTTCATTGTTCGAATCTACTGCTATAGTATCGGTTTTTGGATCCTGAAAGGAGTAAGAAACTTCGAATTCAACGCCCGTATCCTTTTGCAGTCGCTCCTTTATCTGCTCGTATTCTTCCTCAAACTTTTTCAAATGCTCCTGTGCCACCGTAAAATGCACCTTTACCTGGCCGTTAGACACCAGGTAATCCACACTTTCCACTAGATGCTCTTCAAAAGCTGTTGCCAGATGGTCTTCGTATTTATGAAAAGGCACCAGCCCTTTTGGCATATCTCCCAGGTCAAGACCTCCAGGCGTCAACATGGTTCTTACCAGGAGCACCTGCTGCTCATCTTCTGAAAGATCGTCAAAGTGAGGATTATTCTCCCGGGCTTTTGCCACTACATCATTGTAGAAGGGCAGGCTGGGTAGTCTCCCAAAGAACACTTCCAGCTTTGAATTATTCTTACGATCTATATACTCCTCAACAGATTCCCTGTCGGGATCATACTCCTGAAGAAGGTTATAAAAAGCCTTAAACATTCTCGTAGCTGCACCCGAAGCAGGAACAAATTTTAAAATATCAAGATCATCCTTTCTGGAATCATAAAGATCTATTAACTGAAATTTTTCCTCTTCAGAGAAGGAGCTGATCCCATTCCTCAAGGTGGCTGCTTCCCTTATGTTAACCACCACATTTCCTCGTTTGAAAATAGCTATTTGCTGCTCTACTTCTTCAGGCTTAATACCTTTCTCTTTTATCTGTGATAAATCCTTATTGCTAAAGTCCAACTTGTCTATAGTTTAAAAAGTTCCTCAATTTTTTCTACAGCCGTTTTAAAACGCTCCTCTAAGGTCCCTTTGAGGATCACGTAAGGCTTTTCATAAAAATCTAAGGGTTCTTTGAATTTGGCGAACATGCTTTCCCTTTGATGGGGCCGGTCGCGCAAATCGTCTTCAACCCAGGGAATGTCAATATACGTTAAAAAATATAAATCGTAATGAGCCTTTAACGCATGTTTAAGAACGGCGGGGTCACAGTATTGGTCAAAATAAGCCCTGGAATACACCACGGTTTCAAGCAAATTGGTATCACAGAAAAGGATTCGGTTCGCATTCTCTGCCAGGTCATTCTCCAGGGCTATCTGCCCCCGGGCGATTGGGAGAATGTCCTCTCTCCCGCAAACTTTTTGCTCCCTGTCCCACTTTGCCTGCAGATAATCCCGTGAAAATTCGGGAACCCACTGCGTATCGAAATGAGTCGCCAGTTTTTGAGCCAGGCTGGTTTTCCCTGTTGATTCGGGACCATAGAGAACGACTTTTATGACGTCACATGACCCCTGCTTAAGCTCCTTTTCCATGTCTTATACCCATATATAGCGATGATTGTGAATAAAAAATACTGAAAACTCGTGAAGGTGAGCCCCTTGTAAAAGTAAAGAGGCACAGATATCAAGTCTCCCACGATCCAATAGATCCAGTTTTCCAGTTTCTTGCGGGCCATCAACCACATTCCCACAAAGAAAATGGCAGTTGTAATGGTGTCAACATAGGCGGTCCAGTCATTCCATTTGTCAAAATAACTATAAACCAAAAAGGTGAACAGCCAGGTACTAACAAAAATGAGGACACTCCATATCTTTTCTTTTTTTGTGGTGGTGGTAATTGGGATAAAATGAATGGCATCCACTTTCCTGGTCCACACATACCAGCCATAAATGCTCATGGCCGCGTAGTAGAAATTTATCATCATGTCCCCCAGTAACTGCCACTGCCACAAAAGGTACACAAAAATAATCGTGCTTACAATCCCCGTGGGATACACCAGTATATTCTCCTGCTTGGAAAACCAGACAGAGAGAAACCCAAAGATCACCGCAGTGATCTCAAGAAAAATAAATAAGCTAGGGTAATCCTGATATTGCTGAAAAAGAAAATCAAAAATCGGCTGCATACTCGCTGTGGTTGCTTTTCACGATCTTCATCGTTATCAATACATGATCAAGAGACATGAAGGTTTCTTTGATTTCCTCTGTCAAAAACTCCATTAGTTTATCATAATTCCCATATATCTGGGTGCTTAAAGGATTCTCCAATACCGGGAACCCGGACCTCCTAAGTGTTTTAATGAATTTTTTAATCGGTGCGTCAAAGTCATCCTGAAGCGGGCTGAGTGTTAGTTCTACTGAAATTTGCATGAAACTATTTTTTGCTTTCTAAAGCGTTTACCTGAGGCTTCTAAACCGCTTCAAAAGTAACAAGATTGAACGGTTTTAACACAACTGTCCCTCTTTTATTCCATTTTGCCATCCCCTCACCGGGTAATAATTCCTATAACATCACCTGCCGTCATAACGCCATAAAAAAAAGACCTTCTTTCGAAGGTCTTTTTATATGATTAGTTAAAAGAACTTATTATTTTTCGTTCTTTTCATCTTTGTTGATCCAGTTACCCTGGGCATCTGCATAAAGCTCTGTAGATTCTCCCTGAGGGGTTTCAACTTCAAGCTTATATTTCACTTCGTCATCTTTTTCCTTGACATAAGCTTCAGAAATGGTCGCTCCTGCATAGTCGCGTTGCAGGGCCTGACGTACTTCATTTGGCAGATCCTGTTCCTGAATTTCCCTGAAATCCTCTTGCTGCGTTCTTTGCTCAGTCGCAGTCTGGTTTTTGGTTGGTACCTGCGCGGTTGCTGTATTAACGGTAAAGAACATGGCTAAAGCGGCTACTCCAGTTAAATATACTCTTTTCATAATTTAATATTTTAGGTTCATAATTGTTTTCTGCCGGAATTAATGAAACAACCGTTCCAATTCATAAGAAACGCCGCTAAACCCACATAAAAAGGCGGCTTCAGGGCATTCCACAAAATTTCCCAGTTCGCAACAAAAGTGTGAATATTCAACAGTTGGTTGTGGAAATTTTGGACAAACTCCCTAAACCAGCAAAAAATCTCCAGCTTCTAATTTGATCCCAGGGAGAACTCTCCATTTTCGAAAGCAGTACCTATTACCACCAGATCGGCACCGGCTTTGTAGAGTTCGTCCAGTAGTTTTCCCGAACGTATTCCTCCTCCTACAATCAAAGGAATGCTCAAAGCCTCTTTAACCGCTGCAACAATAGAGGTGTCCACAGGATTTTTCGCTCCGCTACCGGCCTCCAGGTAGATCATCGACTTTCCCGATAATTCCCCTGCAACGGCAGTATGCACGATCACCTCAGGTTCTTTTTGGGACAGTGGCAGGGTCCCGGTCACTCGTTGGACTGCCGAATTAGTTCCTCCGTCAATTAGTATATAGCCCGTAGGAATGATCTGTGCCCGGGAATTCTGCAGGAATGGAACTGCTTTTATTTGCTGCCCGATCAAATACTCAGGGTTATCTCCTGAAATAAGCGAAAGGAACAGGATGGCATCTTCCAGGCCGGTGATCTGCGAGTAATCCCCGGGAAAGAGCAGTACCGGCAGACTGGTGTGTTCCCTGATCCTTTCCATTACTATCCTTGAGGTCTCTCTTTTAACCGTACTACCACCCACCAGTATGTGCGTGGTAGTAATGGGAAGGCCAGCAAAGAAATCCTGAACCTCAAAGTGAATGAATTTTTCGGGATCAATTAATACCGCAAGCATTTTTTCACCGGCCAGGGATGCCCGGCGAATAGCATCCAGAACAAAGCTCATGGTGCCGTTGCAGTTTCATCGGGGACTGCGAATACACAGGTATACCCTTCAAATTCCAGGAATTCAAATTTGAAAAAGGAGGTTTGTCCGTTAAAGAAGATCTTTCCGGTAGTTCTGGCATCATCAAAGTCAAAATCATTGATGTTGATATGCTGCAGAAAACTCACCCTTCGCTGTGCATACAACTTATAAACCGCCTCTTTTGCCCCCCATACGATGGTAAGTTTCCTTATAAGGGCATCTGTATTGGCAAGTGTGCGATATTCCTCAATAGGGGTGAATTTATGGGCGATTAGGAGTATCTTTTCCCGCTGCCTTTCTATGTCAATACCTACCTCAGATTCCCCAAGAATTATGGCTGAAAAAATGAACGAATGGGTAATAGAAATAAATTTTCCATCTTTTAAATGCGGTTTTCCCTCCTCATCATAAAAGAGGTCGTGATCTGTATAACCTTCCGCAGCAAGCAAATGCCTAACGCTCATAAAACCACGCCTATGAATATCAGATTTCATCCCCTCTACTCTTTCCCGGCAATGTGTGGTTAGACTGATCCCCCGGGAAAGCTCCTCGAAGGACTCCTCTATCTTCCAAATGAGGACCTTAGTATGCGTATTTACTGTTATTGTTTTGTAAAGGGGCATAGAAAAGTGTTAGATTTTCAGTAGTTTTGCGTTTCATTTTTTAGCAAAATCAAATATAAGAATATGTCAACGAAATCAGTACCTTATACTGCCTATAAAGTAAAAGATATTTCTCTTGCCGCCTGGGGAAGAAAAGAAATTGAACTGGCTGAAGCAGAAATGCCGGGTCTCATGTCCCTTAGGGAAGAATATAAAGATGAACAACCACTTAAAGGTGCCCGTATTGCCGGTTGCCTTCACATGACCATACAGACTGCTGTTTTGATCGAAACCCTGGTGGCTTTGGGAGCGGAAGTAACATGGAGTTCCTGTAATATTTTCTCTACTCAGGATCAGGCAGCGGCCGCGATTGCAGCTGCAGGTATTCCGGTTTATGCATGGAAGGGAATGACAGAGGAAGAATTCAACTGGTGCATCGAGCAAACCCTTTTCTTTGGGGAAGAGCGTAAGCCCCTGAACATGATTTTGGATGATGGTGGAGACCTTACGAATATGGTATTGGATGAATATCCAGAGCTGGCTGACGGAATTAAAGGCCTTTCTGAAGAGACCACAACAGGAGTACACCGTTTGTATGAGCGCATGAAGAATGGAACCCTGCCTATGCCGGCCATTAATGTGAATGATTCGGTGACCAAATCCAAGTTCGATAACAAATATGGATGCCGCGAAAGTGCAGTTGATGCCATTCGTCGTGCGACAGATGTTATGCTGGCAGGAAAACGCGTGGTCGTTTGTGGATATGGTGATGTAGGGAAAGGTACCGCGGCTTCTTTTAGAGGTGCAGGATCTATTGTTACGGTTACGGAAATTGATCCTATCTGTGCCCTGCAGGCCGCTATGGACGGATTTGAGGTGAAGAAACTGGAAAACGTTCTCCCCAAGGCCGATATCGTGATCACGACTACCGGAAACAAAGACATTGTTCGCGCTGAACATTTCAAGGCAATGAAAGACAAAACCATCGTTTGTAATATTGGCCATTTTGATAATGAGATCCAGGTTTCCTGGCTGAACGAGAACTATGGTGATACCAAAGATGAGATCAAGCCACAGGTGGACAAGTACACGATCGACGGTAAAGATATCATCCTATTGGCTGAAGGCCGCCTGGTTAACCTTGGTTGCGCCACAGGCCACCCGAGCTTTGTAATGAGCAACTCGTTCACCAACCAAACCCTGGCTCAGATCGAATTGTGGAAAAATACGGATAAGTACCAGAATGAGGTTTACATGCTTCCTAAACATCTTGATGAGAAAGTAGCAAAACTTCACCTTGACCGAATTGGAGTGGAATTGACAGAACTTAACGAAGAGCAGGCAAAATATATTGGCGTGACGGTAGAAGGCCCTTTTAAGCCAGAATATTACAGATACTAAAAAGGCGGTTTTTCCAACGTAGAATAAGGTCTCTTTCAGAACTTCTGAAAGGGATCTTTTTTTTGTAGAAAGATTAACCGGGAGCCATTGTACGATTGATCACAATAGCCGCCAGGATAATGAATAGGAGCGCCAGGAGAAGGTACACCCAGAACCTCGCCTGTAAGACTGCAGACACGCGGTCTTCTTCCTTCAGGAAATCATTTTCTCGCAAAATACGTAAAGCCCTGTCCCGTTGTTCCTGAGGCACCTGCACCAACATCCCTGGTGGAAAGTGGTTACGTAAAGTATCATCACTCACAATACGACAGCTAATATTATTCTGCTCCAGGGTACTCTTGACAAGAATGATCTGGTTTTTATAAGGGCTGCTCCAAATAGTACTATACCTCATAGTGGTGATTTAAGGCAGATTTAGGGCGAAGCAGGATTTAAGGAGCAGTCATAAACCAAGAGATAAGGATTGCCACCAGGATAAGCACAAGGGCTGCCAGAAAGATAAAGATCCATTTTCTGGAAGGCCCGGAGCGTCTTTTTTCACTATGTCCTATCCTCAAAAAGCCGGTTTGATGAAGCAGTTCCCTTGCGGCTTTGCGATCCTTTTCTGCGACCTCAAAAATCTTTTCCTGTCCTGCTGTCTGCTGTTGTTCCCGTATCTTATAATCAAGCTTTTCCTCTTCAAACAGAGTTTTTAGGACAGAAACCTCTCCATTGTCTGTAGTAGTATAGACCGTAATATATTCCATAGCCGCGAAAGATTGATTACAAGCCTTTTAAAGATACAAAAAAAACCCTTTCTGATTAAGAAAGGGTTTTAATATCGTATAAAGAAAGAGTGCTTACGCTTCGAACGGTTCGATAGAAACGTAGGATTTATTATCTTTCTTTTTAGTAAACTTCACAAGACCATCCACTCTGGCGTGCAAAGTATGATCTTTTCCTGCGTACACATTATCTCCTGGTTTGTGTGCAGTACCTCTTTGTCTAACGATGATATTCCCGGCAACGGCAGCCTGGCCACCAAATATCTTTACACCTAAGCGTTTCGATTCTGATTCCCTTCCGTTCTTGGAACTACCAACTCCTTTTTTGTGAGCCATTTTGTTTCGTTTTTAATCTATTAAAAATTAGCTTAAAGCAGCGACTAATTCCGCCTTTTTCATTGAAGAGTATCCTTCAATTCCTTTTTCTTTAGCCATCTCTCTCAATTCGGCAACTGTATTCTGATTTAAATCATCAGATTTTTTTTCTTCTTTTTTAGCAGAAGTTGCTTTTTTGGAACCTGAAGTAGAAATCCCTTCAATGGAAATTTCTGTCAGGGACTGGCGGTGACCATTTTTAACACGGTAACCTTTTCTTCTTTTCTTCTTGAAG
>JBEPWW010000121.1:0-7333 GCA_041642215.1 Salinimicrobium sp.
CTGCTGTTCCCGCTTTTAGAACTTTTACAGCTCCTTCAATATTTCCTACTACTTCAAATTCCAGTTCTTTTGGATCCCAGCCCATGTTTTTGGCATTGACATATGCCATGAGATGGGAACCTGACCCATACCTGCTAATGGCCGCTTTAGCATTTCTAAGCTCTTCCTTTCTCTTGTATGGGGAATTGGCATCCACGTGGATCCCCCAGATCAAAGGAGAGGCGATATATTCCTGTACGATCCTGGCAGGATTCCCGGCTAAAATATCCTTAATTATTCCTTCTGTAAGTATAATGGCCACGTCTATCTTTTTTTCTCTCAAGGCCTTACACATGGCTCCTGTACCGTCAGGGAAATCCTGCCAGCTCACATCCAAACCGGCTTTGTTGAAACTACCGTCTTCTACGCATAAGTGCCAGGGAAGGTTAAAATGTTCAGGAACACCGCCTACATTGATGGTTTTCATATCGCATGTTTTTGTTGTAAATAATTATAGATCTCAACCTGGGATCGAACCGATCTTTCTCCGGGTTTCTTTTTGACATAGGTATTACTTTCACCGGCATCCTGTATACGCGCTTTCACATTGTCCTTTAACTGTATTTCGAGGATGTCTTTAAACTCCTTCGCTACAGTGTTGTCGTATATTGGGGCAATGACTTCGATCCTTCGGTCCAGGTTTCGCGTCATCCAGTCTGCGCTGCCAAACAAGATCTTTTCATCACCCCCGTTTTCAAAAATGTAGATTCTGCCATGTTCCAGGAATCGGTCTACAATACTGGTAATGAAAATATTTTCGCTCATTCCTGGAACCCCCGGTATGAGGCAGGTAAAACCTCTTATCAACAACCGGATCATAACCCCCGCGTTATTGGCTTTATATAGCAGTTCTATAAGCTCCCGGTCCTCAAGGCTGTTCATTTTAGCTGTTATGGCGGCCTTTTTTCCCGCAAGAGCATGTTCAATCTCTTTTTGGATTAAATCACTAAAGACCTTTCGCGTGGAAAAAGGGGAAACCAGCAGGTGCTTTGCCCGGGGGATGATCAAATCTCCTTCTAATACCTGGAATACCCTGTCCAGTTCATCTGTTATTCGTTTATGTGAAGTAAAAAGCGCATGGTCACAGTAAATTCTGGAGGTTTTACTGTTAAAGTTCCCGGTCCCGATATAGGCGTAGCTTTTCAGTTTTTCATTTTCCTTTCTTTTGATGAGCAGGATCTTTGAATGTACCTTAATCCTGGGATAACTGTAAATCACTGTCGCTCCCGTCTCTTCAAATCTTCTTCCCCAGTCAATATTGTTCTTTTCATCAAACCGGGCTTTGGCCTCGATGAAAACCGTGACTTTTTTTCCGTTCTCAACTGCCTTCAATAGGGAAGAAGTCACCTGGGATTTGTCAGCAATACGATAAATAGAAATTTTGATCTCTTCCACGCCTTCATCTGTGGAAGCTTCTTTTAAAAAACGCTCCACATAACTAAAAGACATGTATGGGAAGTGAACTGAAATATCCCTTTTCGCGATCTCTTTGAAATAATCCCCTGCCCTTTCGAGAATGCGGTGGGGAATAGGACTAAGCTGTTTAAAGTGCAGGTCTGGATTGTTGGAAGGATCGGGAAAATTGAAGAAATCCCCGAAATTATGATATTCCCCTCCCGGCATCATATCGATCTTTCCCAGTCCCAGAACCTTTCGCAGGATCTTTTGATCCTCCCGGGGCATTGTATGATCATAGAGCAGCCTGGTAGGTTGTCCTTCTGTGCGCTGTTCAAGGGACTCATATATTTTTTCGGCCAGGATACCATCGATCTCATCATCAATATATAATTCGGCATCTCTGGAAAGCTTTACCTCATAGATCCCGCTAACCTGCCTGTCTGGAAAAATAGTAGCAATTTCTGCTTTTATGATCTCATCCAAAAAAGTGATCTGGTTCTCCCGGGTGTTAGAAGGAAATTCAATGAATCGTCCGCATTTTTCTACAGGGATATTTACCATCCCGAAACATCTATCCCCTCTAAAAGAGACATAAAAATAGAGCTGGTTATTTTCCAGGAACAGGTTTCTCCCTGTCTCAGGATCAACCACAACAGGATCAATATGCCCGTTTATTTTTTTGAATAGATTCCTGGCGAATTCCCGCTGATGCCTTGAATACTTATGGGTTTTTATTAAAAAGATCCCTTTTTTCTCCAACTCCGGAAGAATACTTTCCTTATAGATCTCCCCAAATTTCTTTTGTTGCCTGTGAACCTCTTCCAGGATCTCTTTTACTGTTTTACTGGGTTTAAGGGCCAGTTTCTTCCTGATACTTTTTTCCACTCTTTTCATCTGGCGTAGCTGCGAAACCCGAACGCGAAAATATTCATCAAGGTTAGTGGAGAAAATAGCAAGAAATTTCAGCCTTTCATACAGGGGGGTGGAGGGGTCTTCTGCTTCCTGTAGTACTCTGTTATTAAAACTCAACCAATTTAAATCACGGTGCCTTAACCGTATTTCATCGGGCTTTAACATAAATTGCTATTTACCCAAAAATACAAATATGCAGTACCTTTGGTGGTAATATTCTGTTAAAAACCTGCTGCTAAGCGGTAAGCCGCTCCAGGGTGTACTGTATCAATCCATCCACCGTTTTAGTAGGATTAGACGTGAATTCCCCTGTGGCGCGATTGGCGATAATGGCATTCATCGAAACAGCCCTGTGCCCACATAATTTGGAAAGTCCATATATGGCTGCTGTTTCCATTTCCAGGTTGGTGATCTTCTTTCCTTTATACTGAAAACTCCCAATCCTTTCCCGCAGCCCGGAATCCTGGAGGCCCAGTCTTAAAACCCTTCCCTGGGGCGCATAAAATCCTACGTTTGTTCCCGTGAACCCTTCAAAAATGGTTTCTGACGACAATTTTTCGGCCAGGTCATCATCGCAGCTTACTACGTAAGGCTTACTCTTTTTTGGGCTAAGCTGCAAGTGCTTTTCGAGCGCTTCATTAAAATCCTGAAGTTGTACTTCCTGGCTTTGATAAAAATGAAGCAGGGAATCAAAACCTACTGCCAGTTTACTAATCACAAAAGAATCCAGGGGAATTTCCGGCTGTATGGATCCAGATGTCCCTATTCTTACGATATCCAGACTGGTAAGTTTTTCTTTGATCTGGCGGGTTTTAAAATCAATATTAACCAGCGCGTCCAGTTCGTTCAACACGATGTCAATATTATCTGTACCAATACCGGTTGAAAGCACGGTTATTCTTTTTCCTTTATAGGTACCCGTCTGGGTGTGAAATTCCCTTTTACGGACCACGATCTCCACATGATCAAAATAACGAGTGACTTTTTCTACCCGTTCCGGGTCGCCCACAACAATAATGGTATCGGCTATGTTCTCGGGAAGTAGATTTAGGTGATAGATGCTGCCATCTTTGTTCAGAATAAATTCTGAAGCTGCTAATTCATTCATATTAAAGCTTTAGTAAATTGTGAGAATCGGGATCGTAGAGGAAGGCATATTTTCCTGCTCCTCCAAATCGTTCTTCATCTTTTAGGTCCTGGTAAAAGTTTTTTGTCTGAGCCAAAGCTTTTTCACCGGATTCATTAAGACAGACCCCCGATTGTTCTATAGAGTAAAATATTTTGAGTTTATCTATTACCCGCTGCATTTGTACATCAATGTACCCATAATATCCCTGATACTGTAGGGCATATCCCAGCAAATGATGGCAGGATTTAATATCATGTGTTTTAATAAGCTTTAAAACCTGGGTTTCCAGTGAATTTAAGCCTGATTTAGCACTTGGGAATCGCTCAATATGGGCTCTTATACTACTGGCAAGATACTCGAAGTTAGTTGATTTCTGGATTTCAGTTGTGAGTCGTTTTGGATTGTTGCTGCAGTATAGTTCCCAGATAAGTTCTGCTATGCTAATATCGTCTTCTGTAAGGGAAATCCGGTGATCATAATGTCGCATTAGTTGCTCTTCAGAAAGTTCTGAAAGTGGAGCCATCTTTTTTTCCCCTTCCAGTTTCCTGCTGCAAACCAGAAAAAGCGGTTCCTTCTTCTTGTTCTGAAACAGAAAACTGATAAGAGCAAGCATGTTCATATGAGAGAAAAGGTCAAATTCAAACCATAGAACAACTTCCTCATAGTTGTTTATGGTAGCCAATTTCTCGAGTTCGTCAACAAACTCCTTTTGGTATTGTGATTCAGGAATTCCATACTGCTCCCAAAGAAATTTTTTCCTGAGGTCTAGAAACTCTTCATCACCTACTTCTTGTGAAGTGGGGCCTTCGCACAACATTTCTCTCCAGATGATCACTTCTCCGGGCAAGTCAAGCTCCCGTAATTTATCAGTAAGATCATCCCCATTTGTGATATGTAATAACTTCTTTGCCTCCATAGCTTCTAGAATAAAAAACGTGTGGGGTTAACCTCCCACACGTTTTACGTTATATCCCTCTTTTTTAAGGTAGTCCATTATCTTATCTCTCATGTCTCCCTGAATGATGATCTCCCCATCTTTGACAGAGCCACCAACTCCACATTTTTTCTTCAGGGTTTTTCCCAGGGCAACTAGCTCTTCATCAGAACCCTGAAAACCGGTTATGACCGTTGCTGTTTTTCCGGCTCTTCCTTTTGAGCTGTAATGAGCCTCAAGATATTGCTTTGACGGCTCCAGGGATCTTTCCTCTCCTTCGTCTGAAGATTCTGGCTGGAATTCATCATTGGTAGAAAAAACGAAGCCTCCAAGATCCTCCAGTCCCATTTTTTTCTTAGCCATAATATTATTTTTTTAGTCCGATCTCTACCAGGCGCTGGTGTAGGAATTCACCTGCTGTAATATCTGGATATGCCTTTGGGTGATCTTCATCTATACACTCTTCCAGGCAATTTAGAGGCATCTCACTTCTTGGGTGCATGAAGAAAGGTATAGAGTACCGGGGGTTCGCCCATTCCTCTTTAGGAGGATTGATAACCCGGTGGATAGTGGATCTTAATTTGTTATTGGTATGTCTTTCCAACATATCCCCAACATTGATTACCAGCTCATCCTCTTTTGGGATCGCATCGATCCATTCCCCGTCTTTACGAAGTACCTGCAGGCCTCCTGTAGAGGCACCCATGAGAAGGGTTATCAGGTTTATATCTCCATGTGCCCCGGCACGTACAGCTCCCTTAGGTTCTTCTGTAATTGGGGGGTAATGTATAGGCCGTAAAATACTGTTTCCGTTACTGGCCCAGTGATCAAA
Organism: Salinimicrobium sp.; assembly: GCA_041642215.1. Classification (GTDB taxonomy): domain Bacteria; phylum Bacteroidota; class Bacteroidia; order Flavobacteriales; family Flavobacteriaceae; genus Salinimicrobium. The sequence goes on from JBEPWW010000121.1 coordinate 5,245, forward strand.
ATAGAACTCGTCAACTCCTATGTATAAGGCAAGAGCTCTTAAAACATAGATCCCGGTTTTTTCCAGCATTCGATAGGCTTCCATTCCTGTATGGTTGAAATCTTTCAATTCCTCTACGTGTACATTTTTGGGGTATTCTTCTGTAAGATTGGCGTCTTTGGAAGGTTCCTGTCCAAAATGCCAGAACTCCTTAAGATCTCCTTCCTTTTTTCCTTTGGCGTGTTCTTTCCCGAAAGAAATATAACCCCGCTGACCGGCAAGGCCTTCGATCTCATATTTTTTCTTTGTTTCCAGTGGCAGGGCAAAGAAAGACTTAACCTCCTTATAAAGTTCCTCTACAAGATTGTCACTGAGAAAGTGGTTTTTTAAAGCGACAAAACCTATCTCTTCATAGGCTTTTCCAATTTCATTTACGAATTTTTGTTTTCGTTGCGGATCATTTGACAGAAAGTCTGCCAGATCAACGCTGGGAATGTTGTTCATTTCCATAAAAGGCATTTTCTATAGTATATAGGACAAAGTTAATTAAATAATGAACAGGTAAGCCCCGTTCCACGGTGTTTATACTTTTATTAGCACTCTAAATTTCAATTTTAAGTACATTTGAGAAACCAATTAGGATGTTATGGAGACTCAAACCTCGAAAAAAGACAAACAAATTATATATAATAAAGAGGATTTTTCACCTGAAAAACTTCAGGAGCTCTATCTTGCTATGCTGAAGCCCAGGCTTATCGAAGAAAAAATGCTGGTACTCCTGAGGCAGGGTAAGATTTCAAAATGGTTTAGCGGCATCGGGCAGGAAGCCATTTCGGCAGGTGTGACCTTATCCCTTGAGGAGGAGGAATATATTTTGCCAATGCATCGCAACCTTGGCGTTTTTACAGGCAGAAATATTCCTTTGCATCGCCTTTTTGCCCAATGGCAGGGAAAAGCCTTGGGGTTTACGAAAGGCAGGGATAGGAGTTTTCATTTTGGAACCCAGGAATATCGTATTATTGGAATGATATCCCACCTGGGCCCCCAGTTAGGGGTGGCAGACGGGATCGCTCTTGCCTCTAAGATCAGAAAGGAGAAAAGGATCACGGCGGTATTTACAGGAGAAGGGGGGACCAGCGAAGGTGATTTTCATGAAGCTCTCAATATAGCTTCTGTATGGGATCTTCCTGTGCTGTTTTGTATTGAGAACAATGGTTACGGATTGTCAACGCCCACTCATGAGCAATATCGCTGTGAACGCCTCGCAGACCGTGCCAGGGGTTATGGGATGGAGTCTCATGTGATCGATGGCAACAATATTGTCGAAGTGTACCGCAAAGTATCAGAAATTGCAACGGATATGAGGGAAAATCCGCGACCGGTATTGTTGGAATTCCTTACTTTCAGAATGAGGGGGCACGAAGAGGCTAGTGGGACAAAGTATGTCCCCGATGAAATAATGGAGCAGTGGGCTAAAAAAGATCCCATTGATAACTACCGCAAATTTCTGTTATCTGAAGGTATTCTTTCCGCGGAAAAAGATGAAGAGATTCGCGCCGGTATAAAGCAGGAGATCGAGAGTAATCTTCAAAAGGCTTATGCTGAACCGGCAGTGGAATCAACTATAAGCAAAGAGTTAGATGATGTATACCAATCATTTGAAATTCAGGAAGTAATTCCTGATGACAAAATAAAGGAGATACGTTTTATTGATGCAGTATCCCAGGGGCTTAGACAGTCTATGCAACGCCACCAGAACCTGGTGCTCATGGGGCAGGATATAGCAGAATACGGAGGGGTATTTAAGATCACCGAAGGATTCCTGGAAGAATTTGGCAGGGAACGGGTTCGAAATACCCCCATCTGCGAATCGGGTATAGTGGAAACCGGAATGGGCTTGTCGATCAATGGGATGAAAGCGGTTGTGGAAATGCAATTTGCTGATTTCGTTAGTTCAGGATTTAATCCTATTGTCAATTATCTCGCAAAAACACATTATCGGTGGGGACAGAATGCAGATGTGGTGATAAGAATGCCTTGTGGGGCAGGAGTGGGGGCCGGGCCTTTCCACAGCCAAACCAATGAAGCCTGGTTTACTAAAGTGCCGGGG
>JBEPWW010000122.1:0-7305 GCA_041642215.1 Salinimicrobium sp.
GATATCCCCGATAGCAAAAATGTTTTCATAACCTTCCACCTGATTAAAAACATTAACATCATAGCGATTCGTCTCAATGACAGCCGAAGCATTCAAACCTCCAATAGGCGCTCCCTGTACCCCGGCCGCCCAGATAAAAGTGGCTGTTTTAAAGACAAGATCTTCTTTGTTGGTGGTCACCGTCTCCCCGTCATATTCATTGACCATGGTATTAAGATGAATCTTCACCCCCAGCTCTTTTAGGAATTTGAAGGCTTTTTCTGATGCTTTTTCGCTCATTGGGGGAAGAACCCTGTCCAGCCCTTCGACGAGATGGATCTCCATTTCTACCGGGTCCAGGTCCCTGAAATCTCTGGGCACAATATGGTTTCTCACTTCAGCACTTGCACCACATAGCTCCACTCCTGTAGGGCCGGCGCCGGCAACGACGAAATTGAGCAGGGTTTTCCGCTGTTCGGGATCTGAGGTTATCACCGCCTGCTCCAGGTTTTCCAGGATCAGGCTGCGTATATTTAGCGCCTGGGGAATAGTTTTCATCCACATGCCATGCTGCTCAATACCTTTATTTCCGAAAAAATTCGTTTTCGAACCCGTAGCAATGACCAAATAATCATAGGTAAGATCCCCAATATTCGTTCTTATGATATTCTCTTCCGGATTTATTTCCTGTACCTCAGCCAGTCGAAAATACCCTTCTTTACTGTGCCGGGTGATCTTCCTCAACGGATAAGCAATAGAATCGGGCTCCAGACCAGAAGTTGATACCTGGTAAAGTAAAGGCTGAAAGGTATGGTAATTATGCCTATCCAGCAGTACCACCTGTAGTTCTTCCTTTAAGAGGTTCTTTGCTAATGAAATTCCGGCAAATCCTCCACCTATTATAACGACCCTTGGTTTTTCAGAAATAGGAATATTCATACAAATTCAATATTTTAACCAAAGTTATTGTTTCCACTCGAAAATGCAGGAGGAGAAACTAATTTTAGCCTTTTTGTAACATAATCTTTTAATTTGATACCAATAGATGCCAACTGTTACTTTTGAAGAAAGAACTTGAACATAGTTTTGTGACCCTTCTGGAAAAACACCAGAACATTGCACATAAGATCTGCCGTATCTACACCAATGATCAGGAGGAGCACAATGATCTTTTTCAGGAAATCACGATCCAGTTATGGAAAGCCTATCCAAAATTCAGGGGAGATTCAAAATTTAGCACCTGGATGTACCGGGTAGCCTTGAATACCGCAATAACTTTATATCGCAAAGCTAAAAGAAGTATACGAACCGATAATTTTGATGAAGTTAGTTTCAAAATAAAAGCAGACGAATATGACGGTGAAACAGAGCACCAGCTTAAACTAATGTACAAGGCCGTTAAGGAACTTAATGATATTGACAAGGCGCTGGTATTTCTGTACCTTGAAGACCAGTCTTACAGGGAAATTTCAAAAACCCTCGGAATCAGCGAAATCAATGCGCGCGTAAAGATGAATAGGGTAAAGACAAAATTAAAGAGTATTTTAAATCCGTAGTAGCAATGGATGAACTGGAAATTCTAAAAAAAGACTGGAAAAAGAAGGAAGCTGAGCTCCCTCGCCTTTCCTATAATGAGATTTACCAAATGCTGTGGAAAAGATCCTCCTCCATAGTGAAATGGATCTTTGTGATAAGCATTTTGGAACTATTCCTGTCTACGCTGCTCAGTATCTTTTTGGCAGATGAGGCGTATTGGCTGGAAATGGAACAATTGAAATTAAGGAATTTCACCATAGGTTTATACGTGATCAGCTATGGGATTACGTTCTACTTTATATACAGATTTTATAGGAATTACCAGAAGATCTCCAGTACAGATGATGCTGCCACACTTATGCAGAACATCCTGCGCACCCGTAAAACAGTAAAGACCTATATTGCTTTTGTTTTAATATCTTCAGGAATTTCGGCCCTGGTTGTTTCTTATTTTTCGGTCAAAAATCACCAGCTAACCGCGAGTGTGGAGGATGCTGCAAAATATTCGTTCGATCTCATGGCCTGGACAAAATTCATTTTTCTCGCATTCATCGCTCTTTCCATTTTCCTCTGCGCCATCTGGTTATTTTATAAGCTACTGTACGGGATCCTGCTTAAGAGACTAAAGAGAAATTACAGGGAACTGAAAACCCTCGAGATGTAGCGAGGAAATTCAACATTAGTAAACAAATGCCATCGTGGCTTCACAACAGGCTCATTAGCTTTTATACATCGCCCTTATAATCCCACTCCCTGGTTTTATTGAGCTCCTCCATTTCCTCAAGCACTTTGCCGGGGATCACCTTCTGGAACGAAGGATGTTGTTCAATGGCATATTCCAGCTTTTCCACGATCTCTTCAACAGTTTCGTTCTCATAATCTATCACCAGCGGTTCTTTGATCTGGAAGGATTGCAGAATACCTTTCTTTTTTATCCTCAGTCCTTTTTTATCAAAAGACCTCCTGAACCCGTCAATGACAATTGGAATAACAATGGGCTTATACTGCTTGATAATATGGGCGGTACCTTTACGAATGGGTTTAAAGGGCTTGGTGGTGCCCTGGGGGAAAGTGATCACCCATCCGTCCTTTAGAGCCAGGCCGATATTTTTCGTATCTTCCTTATTCACCTCTCTCTGTACTTCCTTTCCCTTTTCCCGCCAGGTTCGTTCAACAGATACAGCCCCGGCATAAGCAAAGATCCTGGAAAGGAATCCAGAACGCATGGTCTCCTTTGCGGCTACATAATAGATATTTAGCTTTGGTTGCCAGATATAACCAATATTTTTAATAGAATCTATTCTGCCGCTTAAACTGGCATTAAAAACATGATACATCGCGGCCACATCTGCATAATAGGTCTGGTGATTGGAAACAAATAGCACATTGGTATCTGGCAGGTTTTTAATAATTTCCGAACCCTCTATCCTCAATTCGTTAAACCCCCTATATCTCCTGTGAGATAAAAGTCCGAAGATACGGATCAGCCATTTTTTTATATAAAGAATATGTCCAAAAGGATTTCTCTTCAACAAACCCATGTTGTCTTTCATTTTTTTACAGAGCCACAAAGATACTCAATTCCCATCTTACAGCACCTGCTTTAATATTTCTTTCATTTCACTCAACATCATTGCGGTAGCACCCCATACCACATGACCACTTAATAAGAAAGCCGGCACCTCAACATTCCTGGCATAAGAGGTACTAAGGGTTTGCCTGATAAGACATGAATCACTGAGGAATTCATCCAGTTCAATTTCCAGCACAGCCTCCACTTCCTCTTCCTGGGGGACCAAAACAGGGGTTCTATTCATTATTCCAAGATAGGGCTGCACCCAGAAATTGCTGGGAGGAATATAGATCTGGGTGAGTTCCCTGAGCACCTGTACTTCCTCCCTGGGGATGCCCACTTCTTCTTCAGTTTCCCTCAACGCGGTGTGCATAAGGTTTTCATCCTCCTCTTCCACCCTGCCTCCGGGGAATCCAACCTGGTTAGAATGAACACCTTTATAGGTCTTTCTTAGGATCAATACAAAATTGACCTTCTGCGACAGATTGGGATAAAAAACAGCCATAACTGCTGCCAAGTTCGTCTGCTTCTGCTGTAGATCCATTTTTTGGAGCTCTTCAAACCTAAAAAGCGGCGCCAATTTATAATGGGCTTCCTCGCCCGGAAGCTTAATTTTTTTTAAATTCGAACTTCTATATTTAAATTCCTGAAAATCCATGTTTCGACACCTCTTAATTCTATGCTGCTCGATTTTCCTGTTTGGAAGCTGTGAAGATAAAAAATCCTCAAGAGAAAATACCCAGCCAATTACTCCTGAAGTTACGGAAACCAAACAATTGACGAAAGACACGACCGAAGAATCTTCTGAAGAAAAAAAAGCAGAAGTCAGGCCCGAAGGACCACTGATCGTTCAGGAAGAATTCATCCCTTTAATGACCCAATACGGGAAAGAAAATCCGGAGGACAGGATCAGGATTAAAACCAGGTTTGGGAATATTGAAGTTCAGCTATTCCATGATACTCCCCTGCACCGCGCGAATTTCATCTTCCTGGTGAAAAATGATTATTTTGATAATACCTTTTTCCATCGGGTAGCAGAAGGTTTCGTTGTCCAGGGAGGAAATTCAGATCTACGGTCTACTAACGTGAAAAGACATTATATAGGCTCCTATTTGATCCCCAGCGAATTTGATGCAGGCCACAAACATACCCGGGGAGCATTTTCTGCCGCCAAATACGCAGAACAGAACGTAAGCAAAGCTTCCTCTCCTTATGAATTCTTTATTGTACAGAGCAAAACCGGCGCTCATCACCTGGATAACGACCATACCGTATTTGGCAGGGTAACTTCTGGAATGGATGTCGTGGATGAAATAGCGCAGGTTCCAACAGACCAGAGCGAATGGCCGCTACAGAACATTTACCTCGACATTGAGATCATTGAGTAATTACTCTCCCGTAAAATAGTTATAGTCTTTTATCACCTTTTTGATAAATTCCTGCGGGTTCTCTTCCGGGGTTACATCTAAAAGTTCTGAAAGCCTGTTAGACAAGGATTGAATCACCCGGTACTGGGAATTCCTCACAGACTCTCTGAAAAGTTTTTTGATCTCCTGCACGTCCCGGTCAGAAAGGACCGTTACCTGCGGGTATTTGGGCTGATAATCTTCAGGCAGGTCTACCATAAGCGTCTGTTCAATTCCCACCCGGTGTTTTTCTGTAATAACTGTTGTACCCGCTGCAAGATCCCCCAAACGCTGCCCTTTTCCATTAAGGAGGATAGTTACCACCGCAACACTGCCACTGCTCATGGTAATATCAATGATCCTAAGAAGCCATCTTATGAGATAGCTTGAGAATGCCGGTTTGGTGCCATCCAGCTTCACCACCCTTAAGTTTAATGCTGCTTTCCCCGGGCTTTGGCCGTTCCAGGTCGTTTCCCAGATTAAAAAATATAAAAAAACCGGCAGTCCAATGATCAGGATATAGACCCATTGACTGCCGGCAGGCAGTTCCATAAGTCCCAGCAGGTAAGAAACGAACAGGATATAGCTTAACATCACCAGCCCATCTATTAAATAGGCCAGGATACGCTCCCCAATACCTGCCACGTTTTGTGTAATACTGATATTTTGAGCTGTTTCAATTTGAAAATTATCCATTTAATACGTTTCTTTGAGATAAATACTAAGTCGATGCGAGAGGCTGCATTTGTAAGGCAAAATAAGGATAAATGGTTAAAATTCGAAAAGGCCCTTCAAAATAACGCCCTCATTTCTCCAGATGAACTTACGGCTTTATACCTGGAAGTCACCGATCATCTCAGTTATGCGCAAACGTTCTATCCGAACAGCAATACACAGCAATACCTCAACACCTTAGCCTCCCGCGCCCATCAAAAATTATTCAGGACAAAAAGGGAATCCCGCTCACGGCTGATCCATTTTTTTACCCGGGAATTTCCAAAAGAATTCTACAGGTATCATCCACAGCTACTGCTGGCATTCCTTATCTTTACTTTTTTTGCAGCAGTGGGCACTTTTTCGGCGGCGACTGAAGCAACCTTCGTAAGATCTGTGCTTGGGGATGCTTACGTGAATATGACCCTTGAGAATATAGCGCGGGAAGACCCTATGGCAGTCTACAAAAAAATGAACGAACTGGATATGTTCCTTGGAATATCCATTAACAACATCCGGGTGGCATTATATGCCTTCGTAATGGGAATCTTTTTGGGCCTTGGAACTATTTATGTGATCATGCAGAATGCCATTATGCTGGGTTCTTTTCAGTATTTCTTTTACGAACAGGGACTTTTATGGGAATCAGTGAGAACCATTTGGATCCACGGCGCCATTGAGATCTCTGTCATCATTGTGGCTGCCTGTGCAGGCCTGGTGGTTGGGAAGAGCATATTATTTCCCAAAACCTATAGCAGGCTCACCTCTTTTGTGAAAGGAGTAAAAGCAGGCCTGAAGATCGTGATCAGCACCATTCCGTTTTTCATAATTGCAGGTTTCCTGGAAGGCTTTGTCACGCGTCATACCGAAATGCCGGACTGGTTGGCCATAAGCATCATCATCAGTTCTTTTATCATTATCCTGTATTATTACGTTCTTTACCCAATACAGCTAAATCAGCAGCCCAAACATGACTGAAAATTATATCAGGTTCAAGAAACAACGAGAGGTAGGAGAGATCATCACAGACACCTTTCGTTTTCTAAGGGAAAATTACCGGCTTCTCCTTAAAATGATCTTTAGAGTTACGGGACCGGTGTTCCTGATCGTGCTCCTTGCCCTCGCCTACTACTCCTATTTGACTATAGATACTCTTGAAAACCCTCTGCTGTTTATCAATACCGGTCAAAACATGACCATGATCGCTGTTGCCTTTTTGGTCCTATTATTTTCCCTGCTCGTGTTCTATGTACTCTTGTATGAAACCATATTGCATTTTATCCATTCTTATGTACTTAACCAAGGAATCATAAAAGAAACCCAGGTGTTAGAAGGAATAAAAAGCGATTTTGGCAGTATGCTGGGCTTGTTGTTGTTAGGGTCCATGATCACCGGTTTCGGACTTATGCTCTGCCTGCTTCCGGGAATATATCTATGGGTGCCTTTCGCGCTTGCCCCTGCAAGCCTGGTTTTTGCCAGGCTTCCCCTATTGGATGCCATCAATCACACCTTCAGCCTTTTAAAAGACCATTGGTGGATCAGTTTTTTTAGCCTGGTTGTTATGGTGCTGCTGGTTTACATCATCGGGCTCATTTTTCAGGCCCCCATGTTGATCTATTTCTTTTTTAAATCCCTCACCAGCGCTCAAGCCGGTTCTGTTGCAGATCCTTCCACCATGCTGGATTGGGTGTATGTGGTTTTCAATGTCATCTCTTCCCTGGCACAATATTTACTATCTTCCATTGTAATAATAGCCATTGCCTTTATTTACTATAACCTGGATGAAAAGAAGAATTTTACGGGGTCTTATGAAATAATTTCTAATCTTGGCTCCCCAGATAAACACTAATGTACAAGCTTCTCCCAATGATCACCGTTCTTATAGGCCTTTCTCTATTTGCAGGGGAAGCCCGGAAACCTGTGACCGGAGAGCAGCAGAAAATAACTTATGATACCACTCCCGCGCCGGTTCCTTTAAATTTCTCCGAAGAAAAAATACGCTCCTACCGGCAGCAAACAGATTTTAACTATTCAGAAAGAGAAGAACAGGAGACCTGGTGGACCATGTTTAAAAGATATATTATCCTACAGGTTATA
>JBEPWW010000123.1:0-7169 GCA_041642215.1 Salinimicrobium sp.
ATTAATCAGCCAAAACAATAAGAAGTTATGCATGTAGCTATTGCAGGAAATATTGGTGCGGGAAAAACCACACTTACGCAGTTATTAGCCAAACATTTTGACTGGGAAGCCCAGTACGAGGATGTTTTGGAGAATCCTTATCTGGAAGATTTTTACACCAAAATGGAACGCTGGTCCTTTAACCTGCAGATCTACTTTTTAAACAGTCGATTTCGGCAGATCCTTGAGATACGAGAAAAAGGAAAAGCGGTCATTCAGGACCGCACAATCTATGAGGACGCGCACATCTTCGCTCCCAACCTGCACGCCATGGGTCTGATGACCAATCGCGATTTCGAAAACTATAAGTCTTTGTTCGACCTTATGGAAGGCGTGGTGAAAGGTCCCGATCTTCTTATATATCTACGCAGCAGCATCCCTAACCTGGTCTCCCAGATCCATAAAAGGGGGCGGGATTACGAGAACTCGATCTCGATCGATTATTTAAGTCGGCTTAATGAACGCTACGAAGCATGGGTACACAATTACGACAAGGGCAACCTGCTCATCATCGATGTGGACAACATCAATTTCGTGGACAATCCCGAAGACCTGGGGAATATCATCACCCGGGTGGATGGAGAGCTGCATGGGCTTTTTAAATAGAATGGCTGGTTAGTTCATAGTTCATAGTTCGGAGTGGGGAGTACGGAGTTCGGAGTACGGAGTAGTCAAATGTTGTCACCCCGGCAGCGCTTTTAGTCACCGGGAGAAAAAGCGACGAGGGATCTCCAGGAGAGGTCACAGTTGTAATAATCTATCTCACATCTAACTATTTTTTGTTATCTTAAGGAGAATTATAAAGGAGAGAACTCATGAAAACAGGAATTTTTATGTTGGGTTTCATCCTGCTCTTTTTATTTCCCCCGGCAGAACAGGATAAATTCCGGCAGAAGCGGCAGCAAATGGTCAGTGAGCAGATCGCTCCCCGGGGCATTACCGACCGTCACACCCTCGAGTCGCTACGCAAGGTTGAACGTCACAAGATGGTCCCTGCATCCATGGAAAAGCACGCGTATGAAAACCGCCCTCTACCAATAGGAAAGGGACAAACCATTTCCCAACCTTTCATGGTCGCCTTCATGACCCAGGCCATTCGCCCAAGACCGGGGATGAAGGTCCTGGAGATCGGTACGGGCTCCGGTTACCAGGCAGCAGTACTTGCAGAGATCGTGGATGAGGTCTATACCATAGAAACGGTGGATGAGCTGGCCGATAAAGCCCAGAAAACGCTAACAGATATGGGGTACACCAACATTCATTTCAAGGTTGGGGACGGCTTTTTTGGCTGGGAGGAACATGCCCCTTTTGATGCGATCGTGGTAACAGCTGCTCCGGAATCCATTCCTCCACACCTGGTGGAACAACTGAAGGCCGGGGGGAAAATGGTCATTCCCGTTGGCGCCACTTCCTCTTCGCAGGTCTTACGGCTGGTAGAAAAACAAAAGGACGGGCAGGTGAAGATCGAGAACCTCATCCCCGTACGCTTCGTACCGTTTACACGAAGAAATTAATTCAAAGCCTCCTCAGTATACATGAAAAACCGCTAGAGCCGGATGCATAAATTAAATGAATCCGTGTTGCCGGGCGTGTTCTTCTGCCTGCTGCGAAGTTTCTACGGAAAGTACCGGCACGGTTTCAAAATTATCTACAATACTATCCACTTTCCTCATCCTTCGCCGGTGGTTGACACTTCGAAGATAAATCGCCAGGATCCTGTCGGGGTATAGCGCGGCGATATCGGTATAAATAGCGGGATCATGTTCCCCGCTGTCCCCTATCAAAATGAAATTGATATCGGGATAGGTCTTAAGGATATTAATGATCTCCTTTTGTTTATGCGGTTTTTCAGGCTTAAGGCTCCTGTCGAACGGGGTGCGAAAATTTCGAAGGAGAATAGGCCCTTTTGGAAAATCATTTATTTCCAGGAACAGGTTGAGGTACTCGTAAAGGTTCCAGGGACTGTTACTCAGGTAGAACATGGGGTTCTGTTCCTCTCCGCCTTTGCCCAGGTGTAATTTCCTGTAAAATTCAGCAGCTCCTTCCAGTTCCACCCGGTTATGGGCATTCTTGAAAAGGGAATTATGTACCACCCTCCACTTTAAAAAGGAGGTCACCCCCGTATCCAGAATGGTGTCATCAATGTCACTGATCACCCCAAACTTAGCTGTCGCAGGCGGTATGAGCAGCTCGGCGTTGAAGCTGTTTTCAGCCGCGATAAGGCTGTTCTTTATTTCCTCCGGAAAGGAAATCGATAAAGGCACCCATCCTTCGTCATCAGCGAAATCCTGCAGGTCTATGGAGGTCATTTCATCAAAAAGGAAATAGCCTTCCTCATTGGTTTTGGTCGTGAGAATGGTACTTTCAGGCAGATGAAGCGCTACCGTGGCTCCCGGAACCTCATCTGTATCAAACTGCCGGTAAGTGTTGAGGAGCGTTCGCATGAGGGACTGGTCTTCGGTCATCTTGAGGTTATCCTCGTCCAGGGCCCTCCCTAACTGATATAAATGGGAATTGGTCCCGTAGCTTTTATAAGCCGCGATCCTGACTACCGGTTTGGCTGTAAAATAATTTTTGATCCTTTTGAATACACTCATGAATGAATCAGACTTTTTAAAGCGGTTTCGTCCCGGTTTTCCTGATCTTCAGGATACATAAGACAGCACCTGATTTTCTAAGGTACAGGTTCTAAAGAAAAATCCCGGCTGAAAAGCCGGGATTTTAATTAAATTTTAGCAAATATCCTGAAGATCATTCCCGGTTATTAGCAGCACCTGAATCGGCGCCGGTTTCTTTTTCAGTTACCAACTCAGAAGCTTCAGCAGCCTGCACGATCTTTTCGGCAGTGCGCAAGGCTTCGTTCTGAACTTCAGAAAAATGTGCTGTCTTATTATCGGCAGCTCCTGTTTCAGCTTTAGAGATCACCTCTTCAATATCGGCAGGAGTCTCGGCTTCGGGCATTTCCTGTCCGAGGATAGGCGCGATCACCAACCCGATCAATGCAGTAAGCTTGATAAGAATATTCATGGATGGCCCCGAAGTATCCTTAAAAGGATCCCCGACCGTATCCCCGGTTACCGCGGCTTTATGAGCTTCGGAACCTTTATAGGTCATTTCCCCGTTGATCATCACCCCGGCTTCAAAAGATTTTTTGGCGTTGTCCCAGGCCCCACCGGCATTGTTCTGGAAGATCGCCCACAGTACACCGCTAACGGTGACCCCGGCCATATAACCTCCAAGCATTTCGGCGATGAGCCTGTTCTCATACCCAAACAACATAGGCAGCAGTGTTATCAGGATTGGGAAACCAATGGTGAGCAATCCCGGGAGCAACATTTCCCTAAGGGCAGCTTTGGTAGAGATCTCCACACATTTATCGTACTCGGGTTTTCCGGTTCCTTCCATGATCCCGGGGATCTCCTTAAACTGCCGGCGAACCTCATACACCATTTCCATGGCAGCTTTCCCTACAGAATTCATGGCCAGGGCCGAGAAAACCACAGGGATCATCCCCCCAATGAACAGCATGGCCAGTACAGGCGCTTTAAAGATGTTGATTCCGTCAATACCGGTAAAGGTCACATAGGCGGCAAAAAGTGCCAGGGAGGTGAGTGCCGCAGAAGCGATGGCAAATCCTTTTCCTGTGGCCGCGGTGGTATTCCCTACGGAATCCAGGATATCTGTGCGCTCCCTTACTTCGGGCGGTAGTTCGCTCATTTCAGCAATTCCTCCAGCGTTATCGGCAATAGGCCCGAAGGCATCAATGGCCAGCTGCATGGCTGTAGTGGCCATCATGGCCGAAGCCGATAAGGCAACACCGTAGAAGCCTGCAAAGGCATACGCGGCCCAGATGGCGATCGCGAACAGGATAATCGATGCAAAGGTTGAGATCATTCCGGTTGCTAGACCTGCGATAATATTGGTTCCTGCACCCGTGCTGGATTTCTGAACGATGGAAAGCACCGGTTTTTTACCGAGACCCGTATAATATTCGGTTACCGCAGAAATAACTCCCCCCACGACTAATCCAACAAGAGTGGCATAAAAGACGTTCCAGGAAGAGATCTCCATCATGCCTTACACAAAATATTCCATCTGCATGGTTTCCGGAAGCATCCAGCGTACCAGCAGCAAACTGGACAGGGCCACCAGTGCGATAGATACCCAGTTCCCGCGGTTAAGGGCTCCCTGTACTTCGGCCTCTTTAGCGTTATTGTTCTTGATACTCACCAGGAAGGTCCCTATAACAGAAATGATAACACCTACCCCCGCAATGGCCATGGGAAGCAAGACGGGACCGATCCCGCCAAAACCTTCTCCAACGATGTCTCCACCCATATCCCTTATCACATAGTTCCCCAGGACCATGGCCGCAAGAACGGTGGCGACATAGCTCCCAAAAAGGTCGGCACCCATTCCGGCCACGTCCCCTACATTGTCCCCCACATTATCGGCAATGGTAGCCGGGTTTCGCGGATCATCTTCCGGGATCCCCGCCTCTATCTTTCCTACCAGGTCGGCTCCAACATCGGCTGCTTTGGTGTAAATACCCCCACCTACCCGGGCGAACAAGGCAATAGATTCAGCTCCCAGGGAAAAGCCCGCGAGAGTCTCCAGCACTACGGTCATCTGATGCACGTTGGTCCATTCCCCTCCCATGAAGTAGTGGTAGAACAGGATAAAGAACCCTGTTAGTCCCAGTACTGCAAGGCCGGCAACCCCAAGTCCCATCACAGTTCCTCCGCCAAAAGAGACCTTTAGGGCCTGGGGAAGACTGGTTCGTGCGGCCTGGGTGGTCCTTACGTTGGTCTGGGTCGCGATGCGCATCCCCATATTCCCTGCCAGGGCAGAGAAAACAGCACCAAATATGAACGCCACCACAATAAGAATATGCGTGGTGGGCACTATAATTGAGACAGCGGCCAAAGCAATACTGGCGCCTATAACGAAAAAGGTAAGTAAACGATATTCGGCTTTGAGAAAGGCCAGGGCACCTTCATAAATATGAGCGGAAATCTCCCGCATTTTACCATCCCCGGCATCTTGTTTTAATACCCAGGAGCGTTTCACCCACATAAAAGCCAGTCCGATTAAGGCCAGGACGGCGGGCATCCAGATCATCAGTGATTCCATAATTTTTTGTTAATTTAGTTGGCTAAAGTTAACAAAACGTTATAAATTAAAAAAGCAATAACGTATTAAGGTTATTGCTTTTATGATAATTAAATTTAAAGAGGAATCTTTGCTTATCCTATACCAAACTCTCCTTTTTCCCCGCCACTCTCTTTGTAGCGCTTCACACATTCCTCAATGATCCGGTTGGCTTCTTCTAAATTCCCCCAACCTTCAACATCGACTTTCTTTTGTTCAAGATCCTTATAAACCTGGAAGAAGTGCTCTATTTCCTTTATGAGGTGCCCGTTTAAATCATCAAGATCATTCATCCTGTTCCAGATGGGATCTGAAATAGGCACACAAAGGATCTTTTCATCCGGTCCTTTTTCATCGGCCATGTGAAATACCCCCAAAGGCTTAACTTCCATAACACAGCCGGGAAAAGTAGGCTCTGCAACCAATACCAGCACATCCAGCGGGTCCCCGTCCAAAGCAAGGGTTTCGGGTATGAACCCGTAATCTGCAGGATACATCATAGATGAAAAGATCATCCTGTCATATCGCACTTTCTTTAATTTAAAATCGTATTCGTATTTATTTCTGCTTCCTTTCGGAATCTCGATCAGAACATCAAAAGTCTTCGCCATTTTTGATTGTATTAATAATTCTATTGTTCAATTTTAAGGGCGGCAAATATACTCATTTTCAAATTTTAAACCGGCATTTTTAAGAGGGATAAACTCAAACCCCCTGATTTTTTTGATAATCCTTTCCCGCTTAAGAAGAATTTCACTACAACCCATAAAAAAAGCCCCTTCTACAGGGGCTCCTTATTATATATCAAAAAAAGGAGTTTAGTCCTTATACATTACTTTCTTTACAGCCTTGATCACATCATTGTGATTTGGCAACCACTCTTCAAGAAGTACGGGAGAGTATGGTGCGGGTGTATCTGCCGTATTGATCTTAATGATTGGAGCATCCAGAAAATCGAAAGCCTGTGACTGCACCTGGTAAGTGATCTCTGTGGCAATATTACCAAAAGGCCATGCTTCCTCAAGGATCACCAGGCGATTGGTCTTTTTAACAGATTTAAGGATGGTATCGTGATCCATCGGTCTTATTGTACGCAGGTCGATGATCTCACAGGAAATATTTTCTTTCTCTAGCTCTTCGGCAGCAAGGTAAGCCTGCTTGATGATCTTTCCGAAAGAAACAATGGTCACATCCTTTCCTTCGCGTTTCACATCGGCCACTCCAATCGGCAACACATATTCCTCTTCAGGAACTTCACCTTTGTCCCCGTACATTTGCTCACTCTCCATGAAGATCACCGGATCATCATCCCGAATAGCTGCTTTAAGAAGGCCTTTTGCATCATAAGGGTTGGAAGGTACGATCACCTTTAACCCCGGGGTATTGGCGTACCAGCTTTCGAATGCCTGGGAATGGGTCGCCCCAAGCTGCCCGGCAGAAGCGGTTGGCCCCCTAAAAACGATTGGGATGTTAAATTGCCCGCCACTCATCTGTCGCATTTTCGCCGCGTTGTTGATGATCTGGTCAATACCTACCAGCGAAAAATTGAAGGTCATGAATTCAATGATAGGACGGTTGCCGTTCATGGAGCTTCCTACCCCTATCCCGGCAAATCCTAATTCTGAAATCGGGGTATCTATCACCCGGTCAGGACCAAATTCGTCCAGCATTCCCTTAGAAGCTTTATAAGCCCCGTTATATTCAGCAACCTCTTCTCCCATTAGGTAGATGGATTCATCCCTGCGCATTTCTTCGCTCATGGCCTCGGCGATTGCTTCCCTGAATTGGATAGTCTTCATTCTGAGTCTTTGATTTTTGGTAATTAAAGGACAAAAATAGTAATTCAATCAGGGATAAACGACTACTTCAGAATAAAAAATTTCTTATGCATGCATAGCAAATTTCCCCATAAATTATGTATCTTCGTAAACATTAAAAAGTTTTATCAAAAAAAGCGACATATATGAAAATATTAGTGT
>JBEPWW010000124.1:0-7146 GCA_041642215.1 Salinimicrobium sp.
TAGTGACTTATGAAGATACATCACCTCTTACAACAGGAATCCATAGCCAACAAATTTGTTTCCCAGTTGAGAGACAGCTCTATCCAGCTCGACCGAATGCGATTTCGTAGAAATATTGAACGTCTTGGAGAAATCCTTGGGTATGAGTTAAGTAAAACTTTAAAATATGAGGAGCGGGAGATCACCACTCCATTAGGCAGCTCAAATTTACGGGTCCCCCATGAAGAGATCGTCCTGTGTTCTATATTGCGGGCGGGGCTGCCGTTACACAATGGACTGCTCAATTATTTTGATGATGCCGAAAATTCTTTCATATCTGCCTATCGGCATCACCCTAATAATGATGAAAAGTTTGAGATCATTGTGGAGTACCTTGCTTCCCCTTCCCTTGAAAATAAAACACTTATCCTCGCAGATCCTATGCTGGCGACTGGGCGTTCTTTTGTGAATGTGTTGCAGGCCCTGGAAACAATGGGTAAACCCAGGAAAATACACCTGGTTTCTGTCATTGGCGCGCAGGAAGGTATTGATCATGTTCGTGAGGAATTTCCGGGAAATTCTGAATTATGGATTGCCACAATTGATGAAAAACTCAATGAGAAAGGTTACATAGTTCCGGGTCTGGGAGATGCTGGGGATCTTTGTTACGGTCCTAAATTGCAACATTAAGCTAAGCCAAGGATGCTAATGTTTCCCGGGAAGGAGTATTATAAGTCTCAAATGGGAATTACCGATTAAAAAGGATAACCAATCCCAAAATTCAGGACCGGTTCATCATACCTGAAATCCCAGCGCTCCCCTTCCGGTAGCCATGGGATACGCACAGGAGCTGCCAGATCGAACCGCACGACAAAATTCTGAATATCCACCCGCAGGCCAAAACCAACTCCCATCCCAAATTCCTTTAGGAAGTCTGAACCAAATTTCCCTCCCGGGAGATATTCCACCTCTCCGGTATTCCAAACGTTCCCGGCATCGGCAAAAACGGCTCCTTTTAAAAAAGCGATGATAGGAAATCGATATTCTGCATTTGCTTCAAGCCGTACATTCCCGGCCTGGTCAAAATAAGCAGCCCTTCCAGACTCTTCCGGATTAAAAGAACCCGGGCCCAGGGAGCGTATGCGAAACGCCCTTACACTGTACGGTCCTCCGGAAAAATACTGTTTGGAAAAAGGCATGGTCTCTGAATTTCCATAGGGATGACCATAGCCTCCAAACAACCTGGTTGCGATCGTGTGATCTGAACCTACCTTCCAGTGATATCTTAGATCGGCATCTGCCTTGGCATATTGGGCGTATTCCAGCCCCAGGAAAGTATGGGGCTCCTCTTCCCCGCTTCCGCTAATAAGATCGATTAGGTTACCTGCCAGGTCCAGATTGGTGTTGATGAAAAATTGGTTCCTCTTTGATTCATCAACCATTCCGTTATAGGTGAAAGAATAAGTGAGTCCTGCTATAAATTGCTGTTCAAAACTATTTCTTATATAGGGGTTGTCTTCCAGGATCTCTTCGAATTCAGCTGTGGTTTTTCCGAGATTCACGTAATTAACAGAAAACGGGTTTAATTCATGGGTGATAAAGCGGTTCGCACGCCACACATAACCAAAACTTCCCGTAACAGAATACATGGCAAAAAGTTCACTCCTGCTCAGGTAATTCCCTCCCAGGCTGATCCTGGTTTTAGGAATGGAATACTTGAACCAGTCAGTTTTGGTGTTAATAGAGATCGGAAAAAGCATCCTTGGAAAAATAAGATCATTCTGAAGCCCCACCTGAATACTGCTCAAACTACTTTGATCCCCGCTTGCCAATTGCCACTCGTAACCAAATTGCCCTGTAATGTTGAGTATTTCCCCCCCATGGAACAGGTTCCTGTTGGTAAAGGTAAGAGCGAGCATAGGCCCAACAAAATCATTGGATTTTGAAACAGCCTGGAGTTCAGCTCTCAGCGACCTCTTATTGAGCGGCGAAAGATAAATGTTGGCTTCCAGCTTGCCTAAGCTGTCTGTAGAAAGGCTGTCGATCTCATCATATCTGATATTCACAAATTTATAGGCACCAATGGAAGTTAATCTTCTGCTAGTGTACCTGGAACCAACAGGGTCGTATTTTTCCCCTTCTTCAATGAGTATATATGGTTCCAGCCGGCTGGGTTTGAAAAACTCTTCCTGCTGAATGAAATTCTTATTGTTGAGCCGTACGGTATCCCCCGGAATGGTATCATTACCAATAACATAATTAGGGTACACATTTACTCGGCTCACTTCGTAAGGAATCACTGCTTTTCTTGGAATTTGCTCCTTTAGCCTTAGAAAGAGGTCAAATTTTTTATTATTGTACTGGTTTGTATCCGCTTCAAAAACCAGGAACTGCGGGTTAAAGTTGTAGTAACCTATTTCTTTGAGGTCCCCTTCTATACGTTCCCGTTCGGCTTTTAGAGTACTTAGGTCAAATCGCATTCCCGGTTCCAGAAGGGTCTCTGACAACCTCCTTTTTACCTCTTTATGGAACCGGAGGGAATCCCCATCCATCTCATACTTCTCCAGGAGATAGGGTTCTGCAAGATCTACCGTATAAATCGCTTCAGCTGTTTTTTTGTCCTCATTCTCATTCATGGCAGAAGTTACCCGACTATAAAAGAAGCCTCTATTTTCGAGACGGTTGAGGATAATATCCTCTACCTCGTTCAATTCTACATCTGATGCGTATACCGGCTCCTCTCCTATTCTTTTATTTAAAAACCGGTTGATGAAGCCGGGATTCTCCCGCTGTGCCTTATAATGTACCAGAAGGCCCAGCCTCATTCCTAATATCTTGCTGTTTGGCTCTGGCCGTAGTACGGCTTCCACCTCCTGTTTTACTTCCCCGACATCTTCCACCTCATTCACATTGTTTATTTCCACTTCAGCCCCTGTGTACAGCAATTCATCTTCAGGAATAAAGCGCTTAACGTTACATCCCTGTAGCGAAAGGAGGATTAGACTACCGGAGAAGATCAATACTGTTCGAATTCTTTTTAACATATGTGTAATATTGGCCGGATGCTTCACTTCTGATTTTTAATTATGCTGCTTAGCACAGCCTGATTACTTTTTATGGTTATTATTCCTGATTATCTTCCTCTTCAGCCAGACCAAGACTTTTCCACAGCTCCCGGAATTCGTTAAATTCCCTGGTAAAGATCAGGGCGATCCCGCTAACAATTACCTGCCCTTCAATCACGTTTTCAAACCTGTTTCTTCGAAATCCCCGAAGTCTCCATCTACCATTTTCAGTAACCAGGTATTCGATGCTTACATTCCCAATGAGCGGGGATTCCGCATTTGGATCGGGATCGCTTCCCTGTATATCCACTTCACTTCCTACCCTCACAACCAGGCGGTCATCCATAAAAGTCTGTTCAGCGGTAATATCCAGCTGTGTACGCTCCTGAGGGGTATCCCCCTGGTAATCTGTATAGGTGTCCAGGCCAAAGTCGATCGCCAGCCCCGAATCTCCTAAAAGGTTATTGGAAAGCACGTTCAATTGATCAGAAAGCGCCCGGTTCAAATTGTCCCTGGCTATGGCCATGGTTCCTCCTCCACTGCCGTCATTGATGGTTTCTGGATAGAACCTGTTAAGGACCAACAGGGAAAACACCTGTTTGTGCAATTCCTGCTCCTGCTGGTTTAGTTGCTGCACTCTGCCGTAGACCTGGCCACCAATTGCTCCCTGTTCCTCTTCGGGCATATCCAATCCAAAACTAAGCACGGGTTGCATCAATTCCCCATCGATATTGAGGTATACCAGGAATGGCAATTCCTGTCTAAAACGGTTTCTAACAGAAGGTTCTGCCCCTGAGGTTTGAGCAGCCATAAGATCTGTAGCAGAGGTCTCTACACGATACCTGGCCTGTACATCAAGATTGGCATCAAAAGGATCACCTGCCCAGGTAATGGTACTGCCTTTTACGATCTCAAACCTTCTATTCACCAGGCCGTAAAGATCCATTTCGTAATGCCCCCCACTCATAACATAACGGCCGGAAAGCGTGGTTCTCCCGTTCCTGAAAATATTAAAACGCAGGTCTCCCGCTCCCCTTATCTGGAAATTATCTCCAGTCTGCTCATCAATAATTACATTGAATACAGCGCCTTCGCTGACCTTTAAAAGAACATCGATCTCCATCCCGGTCATGGTATAAGCTTCTTCTTCTCCTGTACCCTGGGTGAGAATATCATCTGGATCCTCCCTGTTGACGAAGATCACCACCCCTTCCCGCGATTCTATGGCGACTTCAGAAGGTGGAATCACGTAAGTAAGATCTGTACCTGACCCTATTTGCAGGTCCATCTTAACCTCCGGAATATCCAGGGTACCGGTGAGGCTTCCATTGACATCGAAAATTACCGTACCGTAATAAAGATCGTTGTCTTCACTGGTGGAGCTCAGCATGGTAAAATCATCTGCCTGGAATTCCAGATCGAATTCCGGGTTCAATAATTCTTCCGTAAATATACTTCCGCTTACCGCAAAACGGTTTTTGTCCTGATCCAGTATCACAAAGTCATCCATATAAATACCTTCATTATCGATACGCAGGTCTTCATCAGGCAGGACGAAAGGCGCATTGAGCATCGCAACGGTAAAGCCGGCATTGTCAAAATTGATATTACCCTCATAAACAGGTTGTGCCATAGTGCCGCTTAAACTAAACCTTCCGGAGAAACTTCCGTCGGCATTAGTGATCTCCCCCAGGGAAAAGGCTTCTGCCACTTCCATATTCACCCGGTTAAGAAGGAGTTCTGTATCCCACTGCGCACCTTCTTCACTGGCATAAAAACCACCCGTAAGGTCCAGGTCGACATTCCCTTCCTTGACCGCCATGTCAAAACTGTAATTTTCCGCGCCTTCTGCTTCGGCATCCAGGGTCAACCGCCCCATATCGACCTCCATAACATGAAACTCCTCTATCTGCAAACCTGCCAGTAATCCGGTGGTGCCATAAGGTTCTTCAATAGTAAAGTTGCCGTTGAGCCGACCTGTTGCAAGGGCCTTCTCGGGGTTTAAATAACTAAGGAAGCCTGCAAGCCTAAAATTTTCGAATAAGATTGCAATATGCTCTTTCTCCACCCCCGACCGATCGTTGGTGATCTCCATGCGTTGATTGTTCCTTGTGAGAACGAAATCCCTGAAATGGGTAAAGTCTTCTCCTATCAGGATCTGGTTGGTTTCCGGTACATCCCAGAGGGTCCGGTTAAGGATAACTTCAGCCGGATCCAGGTAAAATACGATCGTATCATTTTGCCTGGAGAGTTCAGATTGTATGTGGACCAAATGTTCATCTTCGTAGTAAGAATTGAAATCAAGATGCAGGACATTATCCTCTACCTCGCCTTCAAAAGCGGTTTTCCTAATGGCCAGCGGACCTGCATTAAGCGCTTCAAATCCAAAAGTAAATTCAAATTTATCCCGGTCAGAATCCAGGTGAAAGGACAAACTGTCTATTTCGTTGCCCATATAGTTTATGTAAGGCAGTTCGACATCTGCTGTCAGCAGCCGGTTTCTCTCTTTAAAATCCACCGCTATTTGAATGGTGTCGATCTCTTCAAGACTCGTGATGAAAACTTCGTCCAATAGAGGATTGTGACGTATCTCGGCTCTCAATTCGAGATTTACGGGATTTTGTATGGTATCGGGAAACGCCTCTTCATACAGGTAACTTTCATAATGTCTTTGAAGGGCTGCTGCGAAGGAGGCGGGATCTGTATTGGAGTGCAGGCTAAGATCCAGGATCTGGTTAGTGATATCCACGGCCGTAGAATCTGGCCGTACCGCAGCAGACATGGTGAAATCACCTAATAAGTAGGATTCATCATCATGAACCGCCACCCCGTCAATGATCTCGGCATGAACATCATAAGTCTCGGCATTTCCCTCAAACGTTGCATCCATCCCAAAAGCCACTCTAATGTCTCTTGGGGTTAAACCCAAAGCCTGCAGGTTTGCGCCACCCACTTCCATATCCAGATTTACCCGTGGCGCAACAGAATCCAGAAGAACATAACTGTTCATGGTTATGTCCAGGTTTTCATCCTTGTAACCCATGGTAACCGGCCCCTCCCCGTTGCTTAATTCCCCTGTGATCCTTAGATCCCGGATCGGGTATTCATTAAAATGGAAACTATTAACCGTAGCGTCCATCCTGGCATCCAGTTCATTGATGGTATTTCCTTCGCCAGATGCGGTCAGGCTCAGGTTTAATGGTCCCAGCTGCTCATTCTGGAGAATGCTGCCAAGATCAAGATCTTTTGTTTCCAGATCTGCATTGAAGGCTATGCGTTCCCCACTGTAAAATCGCCCATCCACATTGATGGAACCTGCCGAAGAACGCAAATCTGCCACAGCCTGTATATCTTCAGGACTTCCATTTAAGCTGGCTGTGAGGGTAAATCGGTCCGGCAGGCGGATACCCAGGTCCCCCTCGTCAACAAATCTGCCCACATCACTACGCCGTGATTCCATTATTATCCTGGGAAAGTTAAATTGAAGTTCCCCGGGATCTGTGGGATTGGAAATACTTCCGGAGGCCACCAGGGAAGTCGATTGCCCCCAATTGATCCTGGTTTCGGGCAACCTGAGGGAAGATAAGCTGCCATTTGCGCTTAGGCTCCCATAAAGGGGTTTCCGGCTCAGGGCAACCAGGTATTCATTCTGTTTTAACTCCGGCTGAAGAAGGAAAATATCCTGAAGGGAAATATTAAATTCAGGAATGCGGGCATCCACCGTTGAATTCTCAGGAGAATTGAAAAATTGATCCACAGATCCATAATTGACATCCAGGTTCCCCTCCAGGTGATTCTCATTCAAATCCACCACCAGGTCATGGACTGTCAGTTGGCTGTCGTTCATGCCGGCATCAAATTTCAAACCTTTCAGATTAATACCGCTCACTTCTGTAAAGCTCAGGTTCTCCAGCCTTGCCGCGATTTCCCCCTCCTTAAGGCGAATATCTTTCCCCGCCAGATCAAGGCTTTGGATCTCCAGGGCGTCGGGATTAAACTCCTCTTTAGAGATTTGTGCGTCTCCTACCAGGTAGATGATGTTGTTTTGCTCCAGGTTCATCTCGGTTACGGCCAGATCGATCTCAGGCCATTCAAAACCCGG
>JBEPWW010000125.1:0-7105 GCA_041642215.1 Salinimicrobium sp.
CAGGATTGATATTGGAAGAAGGACGTTCTCCCTCAGATTCGTTTAAAGCCGTTTTATTCGCCAAGGTGCTTTTTTCTTTTTAAGTGGTGATCTTCTTTGTATATTGGGATTACTAAATTAATAAAATAAAGTTCATTATGAAGACATTGTATACAGCAACTACAACTACCACCGGCGGAAGAGAAGGGCATGTGACCAGTGATGACGGTATCCTGGACCTTGAACTGAGCGTACCAAAAAGCATGGGTGGTAAAGGAGAGGACCATACGAATCCCGAGCAGCTTTTCGCGGCAGGCTATTCTGCCTGCTACGGCACTGCTTTACAGGAGGTTGCTAAAAAACACAAAGTTGACCTGGGGGATTTTAGTGTCACCGCCACCGTTGAACTGGGAACAACAGAGGAAAAGGAACTGCAGTTAGCGGTCATCCTGGATTCTTATATCCCGGGAGTTGACGTGGAAACCGGGGAGATGCTGGTAAATGAAGCTCATGAAATTTGTCCCTATTCCCGGGCTACCCGTGATAATATTGATGTTACCTTAAATTTAATGTTAGACGAAGACGAATAGGTATACCAACTAAGAGTCACCTGAAGGGGCTGTCTATAAAGCTGTTTAAACCGTTATTCTGATTTTTCCCGAAGCGTTGGGACAGGTTGACGTAAAAACAGGCTTTTGGGACAGCCTCTTTTTTTGTGCCTTCTTCTTTTCCTGATGCATTCCTGCGGAAAGCTTTTTCTTGTTACTTTAGTACCTCTTGCCCTTACCAACAACTGATGATCTGTGAAAATTTTTTTTGAAAATTTTGCAACGCGAGCAAAACAGGATCGTCTTTAATATGAATACTAACCAATAGATCAGTGTTTTGATACAGCATCAGTTAATAGAAGCATGCCGGGAGAATGACCGAAAGGCCCAGTTAGCGCTTTACAATAAGTACTGCGAAGGCATGTATTACGTGGCCCGGCGTTTTTTACGGGACCAGATGGAGGCTGAAGATGCCATGCAGGAAGCCTTTATAAAGGCCTTCCAGAAGCTGCACCAGTTCAATGGAGAAGTGACCTTTGGGGCATGGCTTAAAAAGATCGTGATCAATAAATGCCTGGATAAATTGAAGGCCAGAAAGCTCGAAATGACAGCGATCAATGAGCAGGTCCTGGCTACGGTGGGAGAGGAGGAGAACTGGGGTGTAGACGACGGGATCGGGCTTGAAGAGGTGAAGAAAAAAATGCAGCTCCTTCCGGAGAAATACCGGTATCCTCTTATGTTGTACCTGGTAGAAGGCTATGATCATGAAGAGATCGCTGAGATCCTGGGTATCACACAGGTAGCCTCCAGAACACTGGTTCACAGGGGAAAGAAAAAATTACAGGAAGAATTAAAAGCATATAATCATGGCACAGGATATTAGAAAAATGTTTCAGGAGGAGAAGGATCGGCCTTCAGAAAAATTGAAGAAGGGGCACCTCAGAAGATTTGAGGCAAAGCTGGATAAGGCCTTACCGAAAGAGGTTTCCGAAGAAAAAAGATCAAATGATCATTTCTTCTTCCTAAAGATCGCGGCCGTATTCATAGTTGTCGTGGGAGTGGCTTTCTTCTTTTTTGCACCCCATATGGGAGGAAATGAGAATCAGGTAGTGGAGACTCCGGTATCTGTAGAGGAAGGTGAGGATGTGGTACCGGTGAAGGAATACCAGCTTAGTGATGTTTCGCCCGAATACAAGAGGGTGGAGGATTATTACCTGGCGAGCCTTAATATCGAACTGGCCAAACTGGACATCAATGAGGAGAACAGGGCTTTGGTAGATGCATTTATGGAGCAGCTGGCGGAGCTGGACAAAGAATATAAAAGGCTTAATGCCGAAATTGAGAAGAACGGCCTGAATGAACGAAGTGTGGAGGCTATGATCGCCAACCTGCAGCTAAGGCTGGAACTCTTGTTCAAATTGAAAAATAAGATCAATGAGATCAACGAAACACAAAACGAGAAATATGAGAACCTGCAAGCTTAATTTTTTGATCATCTGCTTGATGTGCGTTACATCGGCTGTGGCTCAGACCAGAAAACTGGAAAAGACCTATAAGAGCGATCCAAAGGTGAAGATCGACCTGGATGCCACCCATACCAAAATCCTGGTGGAGACCTGGGACCGGAATGAAGTACAGATAGAAGCTTATCTGGAATCTGAAAATGCCGATAAAGCCGCTGTACAAAGGGAACTGGAAAACTGGAAGCTGGAGACCGGCGGTAGTGCCGGGGAGATTAGGATCCTCTCAAGAGGAGGAAGTAGCTGGAGCAGGGAAATGCCAGACCTGTCGGGTCTTGAAGAACCATTGTCCAGGCTTCCGGAAATGCTGGTTCCCCTGCAGGAAATGATGGGACCGCTCCTGGAAAGCATTTCAGGAAATCCACTTCCTCCCGAATTCTATGAAAATATGGGAGATCTGAGATTTGACTATGAAGCCTACAGGAAAGAAGGAGATGCTTATTTGAAGCGGTGGGAAGAAAAGATCGAAAAGAACTTTGGAAAAGATTTCGAACAGTCCATGGAACAGTGGGCAGCAAGATTTGAAAAAGATACCGCCCTCTGGAAAAAAGATATGGAAATGAGGATGGAAGCCTGGGGCGAAGATTTCGGAAAGAAAATGGAAGCCTGGGGGGAAGATTTTGGAAAGGAAATGGAAGCCTGGGGTGAAAGCTTCGGAAAAGATATGGAGGCCTGGGCAAAGGAAATGGAAAAAGAAGTTGAATCGGCCAATGGCAATGTGAAAGGCAAAGCCATGCTGATCAAAAAAAGCGATTCAAAAAAGATCATTAAGCTCAGAATGCCAAAGGAGGCCCGGCTTAACCTGAAGCTGCGTCACGGGGAAGTGAATCTGAGTGGCAGGGCTAATGATCTCAATGCCGATCTTTCCCATAGCCGTCTTTCTGCCGGCACCCTTTCGGGAAGAAAAACAGAGGTGAGGGCAGCCTACACCCCCTTAAAGATCGGCCACTGGGAATATGGGATCCTTAACGCTTCTTATGTGCAGGACCTGGTGATCGAGAAAGCGACAAGTATTAAACTTAATTCCAATTCGAGCGAGGTGAATATCAACCGGATAGAGGAAACAGGGATCCTGAAAGGCACTTTCGGCGAACTGGTGATCAGGGAAGTGGCAGGCGGGTTTAAGAGCCTGGACATCACCCTGGAAAATTCAGATCTGGAGTTGAAATTGCCTGATGCCGCTTATACTATAGATTATACAGGCACAAAAAGCAAGGTGAAATATCCCGAAAAATTGAGCCTGGAGTCGAGCAGGTCCTATGATACCCAGAAACTGAAAGGTTTTAACAGGAACAGAAATACCGGGGCGGCCATAAACATCACCGCCGGGTTTAGTGATGTGTTGCTCAAGTAAACGGCAAAGCCTATTTTTGGAGAAAAATAGCTAATGTCCACACCCGATTTTTCGCAATTCCTGCGGGGTCTTACCCCGGCTTTTACACCCGTGATCGACCCTTCCTTTAAAAAAGAAGATTATACCCCCATCGATCTTTCCCCAGACAATAAAAAACTTTCTGAGGATGCTGTAGCATCCTCAGAAAGTTTTTGCCATTTTATGAACCGTTTTATAAAGGACTCCGGGGCAAAGGTCGCATATGGAGGGTATCGCGAACTCAGGAAATTATACCGCCGCAGTGATCTCTTTACAGCCTCCCGGGATGAGGAGCTTAACCGTAACATCCACCTGGGTATGGATATTTGGGCAGATGCCGGTACGAAGGTCCTGGCAGCTCTTGACGGGACGGTCCATAGTTTCAAAGATAATACGGCCTTCGGGGATTATGGCCCCACGATCATCCTGGAGCATAACATAGGAGGAAGGACCTTCTACACGCTGTATGGTCATTTGAGCAGGAAGTCCCTGGAGGACCTGGCTCCGGGGCAAAAGCTGAACAAAGGGGAGTTATTAGGATGGCTGGGAGCCCCTTTTGAAAACGGGGATTATGCGCCTCACCTGCATTTTCAGGTAATGAGGGATCTTGAAGGCAGGGCGGGGGATTATCCCGGGGTGGCCTGCCAAAAGGAATTGGATCACTTCCTTTCGAATTGTCCCGATCCTAACCTGTTGTTAAAGATAGGGGAAGAGGGTTCTTAACCGGAAAGTTGGAAAATAACCGGCCTCATTCTTCATACGCGTCCTCAGCCTCTTTCAAAGGAACACTCACCGCGGTGCGGTCCCAGGCGAGGATCATATAGATGAGATCATGCCCTTCGTTGAAACTTATGGTAAACTGTTCTACGGTATTATAGAGTCTGTTTACGGGAACCTCCACTACCAGCACGTCAAACTCAGGCAGTCTGGAAGGTATTTTCTCCAGGGTAATGCCCCAGGGATACATCTCAGAATTGAAGATCACCTTCCAGGACTCCTCCATGGGAATGGTCCATAAGGTGTATATACCGGCCGGCAAAAGAGAACCATCCACCAAAAGATCCTTGTTGGTCTTAAAGGTGGTGGCCTCATTGGCCCCTGTGCGCCATACTTCATTATAGGGAACAAGGCCTCCAAAGATCTCCCGGTCCTTTTTGTATGGCCGGTTGTAAAAAACCTCCAGCTCCAGGTCCCCCTTCTTGTAGATCACCGTATCCTCGGGACTAAACGATTTTGTATTGATCTTGAAAATGTAAATAGGAAGCAGCACGACGAGGGAAAAGACGGCTACGCCTAAAAGAATTCGTTGAAAGATCTTACGGCTCATGATCTAAATTTAAGCAATTAATAAACCATCCAATAAAAAAAACCACCCTTTCGAAAAGGGTGGTTTAAACATAAAAGTAACCAACATATCTAAATAGCCTTTAATTTTCGCACTTTTGGTTCTCTGTCCGGCTCCAGGTTCTTTTCTCCTTTATTGAACCTTTCTGCTTCGGCCAAAGTCTGTATGATCCCCGCTTTTTGTTTTTTCAGGATGTTCAATACCTCCCGTGGTAAAATCTTTTCTTCCAGGATCTCATTATAGAGGACTAAGTTTTCCTCATCTCTTTCCCTGCACTTGCGGAGTAACTTGAGGGGACGGGTTTTGGTAAGCGCTTTTTTTTCTTCCATCCAGTTCCTGTGAAGATTTCCTTTTTGGGCCCATTTCATTTTAGGCTCCACCCCGGCCTGCACGAGTTGTTCAGATATCTCATGGCTGTACCGGTTACGGTTGACGGTTTGCCGATTTAAAAACCGTTTTAGTTCTACTTCCTGAACATCCTCACTGGCATTGTAATAGATGCGTTCAGCTTCGAAGCTGTCGGCTAATAGCCAGTTCAATTTTTTAAACTTTAAGTAACGATTTTCCATAAATTCCGCTTTTCAAAACAGTAGGGCAATATAATGCTGTGGCAACCATTTGATGTACTAAGCATTTGTTAAAAGCGAAATTTTTAATATAAATTTTTGTCCGTTTTAAGAAAACCCAGGGGTTTGTTAAGAATTGAGTGTCAGGCTTCTACTACAAAAACATATTTTCGAGGACATCTCCTACAAAATATGCCAAAGATGCCGCGATACCCCCCAGAAAGATGGTCTCCAGCACTCCTCTAAAGATGTTCTTTTCGGTCACTATGCTCTTTAGCGCCCCCACAACGGCCAGTGCCACCCCGGTAAGAATACAGGAGTAAAGAAAAAGCCGTTCATTGGCTGCGGTCAGGTCCCGGTCAGCAAATATATAGGAGAGCAGGGGTACAGATCCTACAACTATAAAACTAATGAAGGTTACTGAAGCGGTTTTTACCGGGGTCTTGTCATCCTTGACCAGTTCCAGCTCTTCTTTCATCATGGTATCCACCCACACATCCTTGTCTGAGGT
Source organism: Salinimicrobium sp. (assembly GCA_041642215.1). GTDB lineage: Bacteria > Bacteroidota > Bacteroidia > Flavobacteriales > Flavobacteriaceae > Salinimicrobium. The sequence goes on from JBEPWW010000125.1 coordinate 5,842, forward strand.
GATTACTTCCACTACCTGTTCGAGCAGATCTCCCTTAAAGCCTTTTGCGGCGTAGATCTCTCTAATCTCCTCCACTTCCCGATCCCTGAGGTTTTCAATCTCCCAGTATTCGGTTGCTTTGTGTTTTTCGAAGGTGTCCCGTTCGGCTTTGGTGGAGAAGAAGTTCCCCACAGACATGGAGAAGCCGTCTGCGATGAGATTTGCCAGTCCTAAAATGATCACTACGGTTATGCCCAGGCTGGCACCTTCAGATCCTGCTACAACAGCGAAGGTGGTGATAGCTCCATCGATCCCGCCATAGACAAATTCAGAAATATATTCTTTTTTGAAGAAGAGGATCTTTTCACTGGAGTGTAGTTCTGATTCCTGCATAATGAACCAATTTTGGATTGGGATCTATGGTGGTTTGTTATTTTTTCCGAAGCAGCAAAGCTACCAGGGCCGAGGTCACGGTGCCCGACATGAATGCCCATGCCGTGCTTTGAAGGATATAATTATCCAGGCTAAAATAGGCTTCTGCTTCCTCCCGCGACATTTTGCCCGTTTCTATGGAGTAATTGATCATGTTCCTGAAGTACTCGGGGGAGATATACCGGCTAATGATCACCTGTGCTAAAGGGGTAAGGATCACGATGACCAGCGTCATAATGAACCCGGTCATAAAACCCTGTTTCCAGTTCATCTTCCCGTGATAGTACTGCCGGCGTTTTTCCCAGATGGCAAGCGCATAAATGGCGACGGCTACGGCGGAAAAAAAGCCGGTGTAGAAAGAATGATTGGCGATGTTGGCCGAATGAAGGCCGAAGGCTTTTTCGCCGAACATCCATATGAGTAGGGCAAAGATGAAGATTACTCCCCAGGTTAATTCTACTGCGTATTTTTTCATGCCGGCGAAAAATTGTTTGGTCCTATTAAAAGTACTAAAAAGAAAGGTTTCTGCAGAGGAAAGGAAAATAAAAAACCCGAAGCATTTGCTTCGGGTTTTTTTGTTGCTGTATACGATCAGCCAACGTTCAATTATTTCTATTCGTCAACAAGAACCCAGTCTCCTTTGTCCAGCAAAGGGATTGCCTGTTTGAACTTCATGCTCTTGTTCTCTCCGTTCATGACGTTCTTGATGGTTACCCGGTCGTTACGGCCAATTTTAGGACGTTCCCTGGTAATGGTCTCGGTCACCTGGGGACGGCGTTGCTGTCCCTGGGACGCTGCACGGCTCTGTGCTGCCCGTTCATCCATGTTCGGGATTTCTTCTTTGGAAGTTTCG
>JBEPWW010000126.1:0-7076 GCA_041642215.1 Salinimicrobium sp.
AATCAATCGCAAAACCTCCACCAATGAGTTTACTGAACACCGAATGGAGAAAACTTGCTTTTGCCAATTATATCGTTCCGCCCGAGCTGGTGGAGAAACACCTGCCGGCCCATACCAAACTGGACTACTTCAACGGCAACTGTTTCGTAAGCCTCGTGGGTTTTCAGTTTAAAAATGTGGAAGTAGGCGGGGTCAAGGTGCCGTTCCACACCGATTTTGAAGAGATCAATTTGAGGTTCTACGTCAAACATTTTGACGGGGCCGCATGGCGAAAAGGAACCGTTTTTCTTGCAGAGATCGTGGATAAGCCCGCCCTGAGTGTCCTGGCGAATTCCCTGTACCGGGAGCACTATACCACCACCCCTACCAGGCAGGAGATCGAGGAGGATGAAACCTTTTTAAAAGCCGGCTATTACTGGCAGCTCAACAGGGAATGGCAGCATATTATCGTCAGGAGCAGGCGCCTCGCCTCTCCCGTGCCTGAGAACAGTGAATCGCGCTTCATCCTGGACCGCCTCTATGGATACGGCAAAGTAAATGAAAAGGAGAGCAACGAATATCACATCTCCCATTCAGACTGGCATACCTATGAGGTAGAGGAATACAGCATAAAGGTTGATTTCGCCAAACAATTTGGCGCCGAATTTTCCATGCTTTCCTCTGCTACCCCACATTCGGTGATCCTTGCCGAAGGCTCGGCCGTAACAGTGGAAGGGGTTTCGAAGATCACCGGGTAAGCCTCCTATTTCATGGTTTCCAGGATCACATCGATATCTTCTTCGGTAGTTTCGGGGTTGATAAAGCAAAACCGGGAAATAGTTTCTGTCTCCCCGTTGCTTTTCCATTTGGTGGGCGTGACCAATGCGATCCCGGCTTTATGGTTGCGGTACGTCCAGTCCCGGTAATCTTCGGCATTCCAGCCTTTCCTCCGGAACAGCACCACAGAAAGACTCTCCGGCCTCACCAGTTCCACATAATCCAGTTCCTCGATTTTCCTGGCAGCGATCTGTGCCAGCTCGATCCCCCGCTCGATGGAAACCCTGTATTTTTCTGTCCCGTGCATGGCCAGGGAGAACCACAGGGGCATCCCACGAAGCCGTCGGGTAAGCTGTATCTGGTAATCAGAAGGATTGAAGCCTTCTGCCCCCTCGTCCTTAAAGATCTCCAGGTACGAACCTTTCTGAGAGTGCGCCGCTTTGGCCAGCTCCATATTCTTATAGATCACTGCCCCGCAGTCATACGGCGAGAACAGCCACTTATGGGGATCTATGGTAATGCTGTCTGCCCGCTCTATCCCGTTGAAAAGGTGCCGTACAGAAGGTGCCGCCAGGGCTCCCCCTCCATAGGCAGCGTCCACGTGGAACCAGACCTGTTCCCGGGCACAAACCGCTGCGATCGTATCCAGCTCATCGATGATCCCGGCATTGGTGGTACCACCGGTAGCCACTACCGCGAAAAGCCGTTTCCGGTCTTCTTCCGCAAGTTTATTTATAGCCTCCTGCAATACATGCCCCCGCAGGTTTTCATCGGGGCACTGAATGAGAATGATATCGGCATCCATCACCCTGGCCATCGCCTCTACAGATGAATGCGCCCCATTAGAGGTCATCAGCAGGCCTTTCACGGCTTTATTTTCTTCCTTTCTATTCCTCCAGGCCTCCCGGGCCGCCACCAGGGCCGACAGGTTTGCGACCGTTCCCCCACTGGTAAAGACCCCAAAAGCTGTGTCGGGAAGACCGGTAAGGGAAACCAGCCATTTCATGGCCTGGTTCTCGCAAAAGATCCCTCCTGCCCCTTCCATCCAGTAGGCACCATGTATACTGGAAGCCGAGGTCACCAGGTCAAACATGATCGCCGCCCGGGTAGGTGCCGCGGGCACAAAGGCCAGGTGCCTCGGGTGATCAATAGGCACAGTAGCCTTGACCAGGATATCCCGGAACATCTTGAATGCTTCTTCCCCGCCTATTCCCCCTGGGGTTACGGTTTCCCCGATCATTTCATATAGTTCCGACTCCTTTTTTGGGACGCCTAATTCTGGGGTGACATTAGAAATCCGGTCAACGGTATATTTCATGACATCCAGGGTCATGTCGACCAGGTCGATGTCTATTTTATGCATCTTATTCACAACGAAAGTATTTTAAAATGATGATCTAATGGTTTTAGCTCCCGTACCAGGGTGCGAATGAAATCTTCCCCGTATTCCAGGTAGAATTCAGAGAAATTATGGTGTCGTTCCTGCAGGCTCTGGTTCGGGAACAGTTCATTCTGCAGGGCGGTAATACGGGAGACCTCATCCTGCAGTTTCTTCTTCTGGGCCTTCAGCAGCCTCTTTTCAAGCTTATCCAGGCCTTTCAACTGCTTCACCTCCTGTGCCTTTACAGCGCCCAGGAAAGACTGGTCTGTGGCCCCGGCAAGACGGTACAGTTCCCGGAACTGCTCTTGCAGGTGTGCTTTTTGTTTTGAAAAGTCAATGTCAATATTGGATATTTCCCTTACCTTCCGGTTGATGAGCTCATGCTGGCTCAGGAAGAGTTCCTTATTCTTTATATTCAGTTTTTTACGTTTTTTATCCTGCTTGACAGTCTGGATCAGGGCCGAATTCCGCAGTAAAAGAATGGGAAAAGGCACCTCCACGGCTTCAAAGTAATCCTTTAGCTCAAACCAGTAGGCGAGCTCCCCGCCCCCGCCAATATAGCACAGGTTTGGCAGGACCACCTCCTCGTACAGGGGCCGCATAATGACATTGGGGCTAAACCGTTCCGGCTGCTCATGAAGCAGCTTCAGCAGGTCTTCCCTGCTCCACTCTATTTCGGTTTCATTGACGTAATACCGGCCTTCCTTCTCAATGATACGCTCCCGCAGGCCTTCCTCCAGGTAGAAGAGATTGATCTCCCGCGGGTTCACCTGTACAGTACAGCCCAGGGCTTCCAGCTCTGCGGCTTTTTTATCTGCTGTTTGTTGCGCGGTATGTGCGATAAGCTCCTCTTCCATATAAGGAACAAAGTGTTTTTTTAATTCCCGCTCATGCCCGTCCAGGATGACCAGGCCATACTCCCCGAACAATTCATTGGCCAGGTAGCGCGTAGCTGCGGCAAGGTCTTTATGTTTTAAATAGGCGTTCTCAAACAACTCCTTCAGTCTTTCGGCGTTTTTACCGCCCCCGATCTCTGCGGAAAAAAGGGCGAATACTTCCTCCAGCCCTTCACAGGGGATCTCCCCCACAGCCCCGTTGGTCTTTGGTCCCCGGGGCGGATTCCATTGAAATTTCTTTCCGCGGAGATGAAAAAAACTGATCTCCTCAAAATCATGGTCCTCTGTGGCCATCCAGTAGACCGGTACGAAATCATGGGCCGGATACTGCTGCTTTAACTCGGCTGCCATGTTAATGGCAGAAATGATCTTATATAAAAAATACAGCGGACCGGTAAAGAGGTTAAGCTGGTGCCCGGTGGTAACCGTGAAGGTGTTATCCTCCCCCAGCAACCGGATATTTCCTGCAGTAGTTTCAGAAATGGCGGTTTGTCCATACTGCTTTTCCAGCACCTCCAACAGGCTCTTCCTGATCTCTTTGTTGCTGTTGTATGCAGCCTTCTTTTCTTCGATCTGTGCTTTAAAATTCTCAAGGCTGGGATACCGCTTATAAAAAGCTTTCATCTCCTCTTTTTGAGCCAGGTAATCGAGGATGAGGGGTAAGAAATAATTGGTCTCAGAATAGGGAATACAGGCAGTAGACATAGAATTCGTTTGAAAGTGTAAAGATACCGAAGTTAAATATTTTAGAAAGGGAAATTAATTTTATTCCCGTCCGTATGTTATATTTACGCCCTTAACTCTGAACATTGCATTAGTACATGAAGAACTTACCCCTTTTAATCACTGTTTTTTTACTGAAAATAAGTCTGCTCAGCGCTCAGCAATCCCCCGTGGAATTCCTGGGATATGAGCCTGGCACGCAATTCACCCGTCACGCCGATGTAGTGGATTATTTTGAGCATGTGGGAGCCACCTCCGGCCTGGTGCAGTATAACACCTACGGAAAGACCAATGAAGGACGGCCCCTCACTTATGCCGTGATCACTTCTGAAGAAAACATGCGTCAAATCGAAGACATCAGGAACAATCATTTACTGCGTACGGGAGTTGCAGAAGGCACCCCCGGGAGCACTACAGACAAAGCCATCGTCTGGCTAAGCTATAATGTTCACGGGAATGAAGCCTCCAGTACTGAGGCGGCCATGAAGACCCTGTATGAACTGGTGACCTCAAAAAAGGACTGGCTGGATAACACGGTGATCATTTTAGACCCATGTGTGAACCCCGACGGGCGCGACCGGTATGTCAACTGGTACAACCAGGTAAAAGCCACTCCTTACGACCCCTCGCCTATAGCGGTGGAGCATATGGAGCCATGGCCCGGCGGCAGGCCCAATCATTATCTCTTTGACCTGAACAGGGACTGGGCATGGGCCACACAGGCCGAAACAAGACAGCGCCTGCAGGTCTACAATACCTGGTTGCCCCACATTCATGTGGATTTTCATGAGCAGGGCATTGATGACCCCTATTATTTCGCACCCGCGGCCGAGCCTTTCCACGAGATCATTACCCCTTTCCAAAGGGAGTTCCAGACAGAAATAGGAAAGAACCACGCCCGTTATTTCGATGAGCAGGGCTGGCTGTATTTTACCAAAGAGCGGTTCGACCTGCTGTACCCAAGTTACGGGGACACCTACCCCACGTATATGGGGGCCATAGGAATGACCTATGAGCAGGCAGGTCATGGCCGTGCCGGGTTGGGTATTGAAACGACTGAAGGGTACGAACTCACCCTGGTAGACCGGGTAGCGCATCACCACACCACCGGCCTCTCCACCATTGAAGTTGCAGCGCGCAACGTGGACAGGCTGACTGCGGAGTTCGAAAAATTCTTTACTAACCGGGACCAGGAAGTGAAAAGCTATGCCTTAAACGGGGACGCTGATAAGATCGCCTCTTTACAGGAATTGCTGGACCGCCACGAGATCGCTTACGGGACCGCGGCCCCCGGGAAGATACACGGGTATGATTACCTCCAGAAAAAGAATACTTCTATGGACGTCACAGATCAAACCCTGGTGATCCATACCGATCAACCAAAGGGAAAGATGGTAAAGGTATTGTTCGAACCGGCAGCACAGCTTGCCGATTCCCTTACCTATGATATTACGGCCTGGAGCCTGCCCTACGCTTACGGGCTAAAAGCTGTAGCCAGTAACAGGCAGGTAAAGACCACCGCCCCAAAAACTAAAGCAGAGGTGAACAATGCGGCAAATCCTTCGGGAGCAGGTTATATCACCGGATGGAACAGCATGAGGGACGCCAGGTTCCTCACCGCCCTGCTTCAGGAGGGTATTAAGGTAAGATTCACAGAGTCTGCACTGGAAAGTGAAGGACAGCAATTTGAAGCCGGAAGCCTGGTGATCACCAAGAGTGATAACCGCAACCTGAAAAATTTCGATACCCGGCTCATCGACATCGCCAATGATCTCGGCCGCAATCTAACTGCTGCCTCCACTGGTTTCTCCACATCTGGTCCGGATTTTGGATCCTCCCAGGTGAAGATCATCAATAAGCCCAGGATCGGGCTATTGCGGGGGGAAGGGACCTCTTCCCTTAATTATGGGGAGATCTGGTACTTTTTCGAGCAGGAACTTAACTACCCTGTCACCTCCCTGGACACCGATTATTTCCACAGGATCGACCTCAACCGCCTCGATGTTCTTATCCTTCCTTCAGGAAATTATAATGATATCCTGAAAAATGAGGAACTGCAACGGCTCACAGATTGGGTAAAAGCGGGCGGAAAAGTGATAGCCATTGGCAATGCAGTAGGTTCCTTTGCCGGAAAAGAAGGCTTTAGCCTGCAGAAAAATGAACAGCAAGAGAAAGACAGCATCCAAAAGAAAAACCTCACCCCCTATGCCGACAGGGAGCGGGAAAGCATTAAAAACCTCATTACCGGGAGTATTGTGAGAACAAAACTCGATACCACCCACCCTATGGCCTTTGGATATGATGATACATATCTTAGCCTGAAACTCAGCAATGACAGTTTCAGCTATCTGGAGAAAGGATATAATGTCGCTTACCTGGAGCAGAACCCCGAGATCGTATCTGGATTCGCCGGGAGCGAAGCGAAGAAAAACATCAAAAGCTCTATGACCTTCGGGGAGGAGCCTATGGGCAGGGGAAGTTTTATTTATATGGTAGACAATCCTCTTTTTAGGGCTTTCTGGGAGAACGGGAAGCTTTTCTTTGTCAATGCTCTCTTTTTCGTGAACAACGAAAATTACAGGATGTACTAGGCATTCAGCAACTTCTTCAAAGAGGCTGTCTTAAAAGTTCGCAGATCGTCATTGCTGACGAAATGAGGCTTTTGAGACAGCCTTTTCTTATTCATGGCCACCAAACATGCCCGGGCCTCGGGAAAAAATATACGCCGCAAATTCCTGACGGAATAGTATATTTACTTTCTAAATGATCACTATATGTTATTGAACATACTTCTTTTACTCACCGGTTTCGTGGCCCTCATATTCGGGGCGGGCAAACTGGTGGATTCGGCGTCCAGCCTGGCCGTAAAATTCGGCGTTCCAAATATTGTTATTGGGCTTACCATCGTCGCTTTCGGGACCTCGGCACCCGAGCTGGTGGTGAACCTCTTTGCCGCGGTGTCGGGAAGTACAGAAATGGTCCTGGGAAATGTGCTGGGCAGTAACATATTTAATGTCCTGGGCATCCTGGGGATAAGCGCCATGATCTTTCCCCTTAAGGTAAAGACCAACACCACCTGGCTGGAGATCCCGCTAAGCCTGCTGGCAGCGGTGGGGGTGCTCATAGTTGCCGCAGACGTGATGCTTGATGGCACTGCCACCAATATCATCTCCCGCTCAGAAGGTATGGTTTTGCTGCTGTTCTTCGCTATTTTCCTGGTGTATAATCTCACTGTAGCCAAAGCCGGTGGCGCTGAGGAGCAAGTCGATGCCCCGCAATATTCAAACCTTAAAGCCGTACTTTTCATCATTCTGGGGCTG
>JBEPWW010000127.1:0-7073 GCA_041642215.1 Salinimicrobium sp.
AGCAGATGACCTGCTCAATGAGTTGCGGGCAGACAAGGTAGGGGATGAATTCAATATACAGTATGTGATATCCGGAACCGGGCTTGAATTTAAAAAACTGGATGCCGTTAAAGCTACGAATGCCACATACATTGTACCTGTGACATTCCCTGATCCTTTTGATGTCGAAGATCCTTACCAGGCAGGTTTCGCCACGTTGGAAGACATGAAGGCCTGGAACCAGGCACCTGCAAACCTAAAGATGATGGCCGAAAAGGGGATCCCTTTCACCCTTACAGCCTTTGAAGCAGAAAAGGATTTCAAAAACAATCTTTTAAAAGCCATAGAATACGGCCTGGACAGGAAAACAGCCCTGGCAGCGCTTACCACAGTGCCCGCAAAACTTCTCGGGCAGGAGAACACCCTGGGAACCCTCAAAGAAGGAGCCTGGGCTAACTTCATCATCACCTCCGGCGATTATTTCGACAAGGAAACCACCTTGTATGAAAACTGGGTACAGGGAAGAAGATCTGTAATCGAAGATATGACCACGGTAGACCTGAGCGGAAAGTATGAGCTTGCCGTTGACGGGAAGACCTATGAGATCAATATTACAGGAAAACCTTCCAGCCCCAAGGCCGAAGTGACCTCAGGAGATGCTAAAATCGGGGCTAAGGTAAGTTACAGGAACAACTGGTTCAACCTTTTGCTTTCTTCTCCCGATACCACAAAAGCAGAATACATCAGGCTCACCGCCAAGGTTCCTGCAAACGCGAAATCCTTCAGCGGAAAAGCCATTCTGGAGAACGGGTCTGAGACCACCTTTACGGCTAAAAGAACGGGAGAATCCGAAGTAAAGAAGAAAGATGCCGGGGCGACTGAATATCCCGAGGTACTACCGGTAACCTTCCCGAACAAAGCTTATGGATTCAAGAGCCTTCCGGAGCAGGAAGAGATCCTGTTCAAAAACGCTACAGTCTGGACCAGTGAGGACGCCGGAATACTTGAAAATACAGACGTCCTGATACGTAAAGGAAAGATCGCCAAGATAGGAAAGAACTTAAACGCGGGACGTGCACAGGTCATTGATGCCACCGGGAAACACCTTACCGCCGGGATCATTGACGAACACTCCCATATCGCGGCATCGGCCGTAAATGAATCAGGTCACAACTCTTCTGCAGAAGTATCGATGGAAGACGTGGTAGACCCGGATGATATCGGGATCTACAGGAATCTTGGGGGTGGGGTGACCACTATGCAGCTGCTGCATGGTTCAGCCAACCCGATTGGGGGGCAGTCTGCCATTCTCAAAATGAAATGGGGACATACACCCGAAGAAATGATCTACTCAAATTCTCCAAAATACATCAAGTTCGCCCTTGGGGAAAACGTAAAACAGTCAAACTGGGACAGCAGGTCCAGGTTCCCTCAAAGCCGTATGGGTGTGGAGCAGGTTTTCGTGGATTACTTTACCCGTGCCAGGGAATACGAGGCCCTGAAGAACAGCGGAAAACCATATCGTAAAGATATCGAGATGGAAACCCTGGTGGAGATCATGAATGGAGAGCGTTTTGTCACTGCCCATTCCTATGTTCAAAGCGAGATCAACATGCTGATGAAGGTGGCCGAGCAATTTGGGTTTAATATCAACACCTTCACCCATATTCTGGAAGGCTACAAACTTGCCGATAAGATGAAGGAGCATGGAGTTGGCGGTTCTACTTTTTCAGACTGGTGGGCCTATAAATACGAGGTAAACGATGCGATCCCTCAAAATGCCGCGATCATGCACAATACAGGGGTTACGGTTGCCATCAACAGTGATGATTCAGAAATGAGCCGCAGATTGAACCAGGAAGCCGCCAAGAGTGTGAAATATGGGGATATTTCTGAAGAAGAAGCCTGGAAGTTTGTAACGATCAACCCAGCAAAACTTTTAAAGATCGATGACCGCGTGGGAAGCATCAGGGAAGGCAAGGACGCAGATCTTGTTCTCTGGACAGACCACCCCCTTTCGGTGTATGCCAAAGCAGAAAAAACCCTTATTGAAGGAGCAGTCTATTTTGACCTGGAGAGAGATCAGCAGCTGCGTAAGGAGATAGAAGAAGAAAAGAACATGCTGGCTACCCAGATGCTGAAAGCCAAGAACAATGGGGTAAAAACCCAGCCCGTGAAAGCCACACAAAAAGAGGAAGCTCACTGCGACAGCGAATAAACACAAGAAAAACAAGACCAATGAAAAAACTAAATATATCACTGCTGTTTGCCTTTATATTGACACTGGGGAACAGCTATGCACAACAAACCCCGGCTTCAAAACAGTCGGAAACGATCAGCATTACAGGGGCGACAGCCCACATCGGGAATGGAGAAGTACTGGAGAACAGCCTGATCGTGTTTGAAAACGGGAAAATAAAGAGCGTAGGCACTGCTTCTTCCCTGGATCCCGAGGGCACGGTAATAGATGCCCGGGGCAAACATGTGTACCCGGGGTTCATTGCTCCCAACAGCACACTGGGTCTGGTGGAGATCTCATCCGTACGCCCTTCAGATGATGAGAGCGAACTGGGGGAATTGCTGCCCCACGTTCGCAGTCTTATCGCTTACAATGCCGAGAGTAAAGTAGTGGAAAGCATGCGGCCAAACGGCGTCCTGGTGGGACAGATCACTCCGCGAGGGGGGACCATCTCCGGAACTTCTTCCATTGTACAGTTCGATGCATGGAACTGGGAAGATGCCGCCATGAAAGTGGATGACGGCCTGCATATCAACTGGCCAAACAGCTTTAGGCGTGGCCGCTGGTGGGCAGGGGAAGATCCCGGGATCAAGCCTAATGACAAATATGATGAAGAAGTACAGGAAATTTCCGGCTTCTTTACAGATTCCAAAGCCTACCTGGCCGGACCAAGATCGAAGAAACACCTGCCTTTCGAAGCCATGGAAACCGTTTTTGAGGGATCTAAAAAGGTATTTATCCATGCCGACAGCGAAAAAGAGATCATGGATATCATTCATTTCAAAAACCAACACAACCTGGACCATGTAGTGCTGGTGGGTGGTTATAACGCCTATAAGGCAGCCGACGATATTAAGAACAACGATATTGCCGTGCTGCTTACCCGTGCCCACAAAACGCCGAATATGGACGATGAGGATTACGACCTGCCATACAAAATGGCCAAACTCCTGAATGACAAAGGAGTGCTGGTAGGACTTGAAAGCAGTGGATCCATGGAACGAATGAACACCAGGAATCTGCCTTTCTACGCGGGGACAGCAGTGGCCCATGGAGTTGAAAAGGAAGAAGCCCTTAAGATGATCACCTCCAACACCGCGAAGATCCTCGGGATCGATGACCTGGTAGGGACCCTTGAGGCCGGTAAAGATGCCACGCTTTTCATTAGCGAAGGAGACGCACTGGACATGAGGACCAACAAATTGTCCCATGCTTTTATACAGGGCAGGAATATAAGCCTTGAGAGCCACCAGACCGAGCTTGCAAAAAGGTATTCTGAAAAATTCCGCACCCAGGAAGAAGGAGAAACTGAAGTGGAATTCTAGGACCGGGAAACTTCCGGAACATAAAAAAGCTCCCGCATGTCAACATGCGGGAGCTTTTTTATTAGTTAATTTTCTTCGCCTACTTCACCTCAATTCGGGGGGAATTCAGGACGACCTGGCTAGAAGGAGTGTATACATCCTGCCTATCCTCGGCCGTTATAAAGATACGGGTGGGTTTATACGGGGTCACCGTGTTAAGGGATGCCCGGTTCTTCCGGTCGATACGAAGATTCCCCAGGTTTATGGTCCCGTGCCTTTCGGTATCCATCCACACTACGTAATTCCTTCTGGAAGGCGTCAATCGCTCCGGCCTGGCCATATTCTCGATCTCCAACTCCAGTTCGTAGTTATTGTTCTTGTTCTTGTCCACCTTGACTACCGCTTCGGCAGCCGGGATCACGTCAGAAGTCGGAAACACATATTTGTTCGAACAGGCACTTATCAGGATCGCGGCAAATAGAAAGCTCAGGATCCTGAAAGCATCTTTGACAGGTAAAACGTTTTTCTTTTTTGTTTGCTTCGTTGTCATTTCTTGATTTTTTAAGGATCATTAAAATAACCTTTTTAGAGACCAGATAAAAAAGTTTTCACTTCAGAAACGGCTTCAACCGCTATTTTTAAGCATAAATTAACTAAAAACCCCGGCTCCCCTCCCCCCCGCCATTCATTTTCAGGATGACAGGTTTTTTAAAATTCCCCCTTCCGGGTTCACACAGACACTAAATACAACCTATTATAATCTCAGCGCTATCCCCTATCTTTGCCTTATGCATAAAACCATCAGCAGCATTCAGAATCCGGCCATAAAGAAACTGCTCCAGCTTCAGGAGAAATCAAGGATAAGAAAAAAGGAAAAGCTATTTGTCATTGAAGGCCGGCGGGAGATCGCCCTGGCTCTTAAAGGAGGGTTTGTGTTACAGGAGCTTTATTTCAATCCCGGGCTGATCTCTGCGGAAGAAATACAGGACCTTGACAGTACCGGCACAGCCAATTTGATTGAACTCGCCACAGAAGTGTATGAAAAGGTCGCGTACCGCGGAAGTACCGAGGGCGTGATCGCGGTAGCCCGGGCCAAAGACCTGTCCCTGCAAAATGTAGACCTGCAAACCAAATGTCCTTTGATCCTGATAGCCGAAGCCCCCGAAAAACCCGGGAACATCGGTGCCCTTTTACGCACCGCCGATGCTGCCGCGGTAGATGCCGTATTCATCGCCAACCCAAAGACCGACCTCTTCAATCCCAATATCATCAGGTCCAGCGTGGGCTGTGTATTCACCAGGCAGATCGCCACCGGCAGCACTTCAGAGATCATCGCGTTTCTAAAAGAGCAGAAGATCAACATTTACGGGGCTGCCCTGCAGGCCTCGGTACCCTATGACAGCATAGATTACACTCAGGCCAGCGCCATTGTGGTAGGCACTGAAGCCACGGGTTTAAGCGAAGAATGGCTCCAAAACACCACTCAAAACATTGTGATCCCCATGCAGGGGGAAATCGATTCCATGAATGTCTCGGTTGCCGCGGGAATTCTTATTTTTGAAGCCAAACGCCAGCGAAATTTTAAATAGGAAAAAGTTCCATTAAAAAATCCTAATTTTCCGCGGCTAACTATAACCCTTATGTCGCCCACTAGCTTATTTTATATCATTGTCGCTATTATCCTCCTCGATTTCATCATTGATCAGGTGCTGGACGCCCTGAATGCAAAACATTTTGACGACCCCGTTCCTGAAGCCTTACGGGATGTCTACAACGAAGAGGAGTACGAACGCTCACAGCGATACAAAAAGACCCGGTACCGGTTCGGACTCCTGTCCTCCACCTTTTCTGTGCTGGTCCTGCTGGCTTTCCTGTTCCTCGACGGATTTGCTTTTGTGGATTCACTGGCCCGCGATATCACCGATCATCCCATTGGCACCGCGCTCATCTTTTTCGGGATCATCCTCCTGGGAAGCGACCTGCTCTCCCTTCCGTTCTCTTATTACAGCACCTTTGTGATCGAGGAGAGATTTGGTTTCAACAAGACCAGCAGAAAGACGTTTTTCCTGGACAAGCTCAAAGGCTGGGGAATGATGATCCTGCTTGGGGGCGGTATCCTGGCCCTTATCATCTGGTTCTATCAGTGGGCCGGTGACAATTTCTGGTGGTATGCCTGGGCCCTGGTGGCGGTTTTTAGTATTTTCCTCAACATGTTCTACGCCCGGCTCATCGTACCTATTTTTAACAAACAAACCCCGCTACCCGAAGGCTCGCTTCGCAATAAAATAGAAAGTTACGCCCAAAAGGAAGGTTTTACCCTCGACAAGATCTTTGTGATCGACGGCTCCAAAAGAAGCACCAAAGCAAACGCCTATTTTTCAGGTTTTGGAAAAGAAAAGAGGGTCACACTGTTCGATACCCTTATCAACGATCTCGAGGAAGAGGAGATCGTAGCCGTTCTGGCCCACGAGGTGGGGCATTACAAAAAGAACCATATCATCATCAACATGACAGTAAGCATCCTGGTCACAGGGTTTACGCTCTGGCTGCTTTCACTCTTCGTGGGAAACCCGCTGCTTTCAGAAGCGCTGGGGGTGGCACAGCCCGGGTTTCATATAGGACTGGTGGCATTTGGGATCCTTTACAGCCCTATATCAGAAATAACCGGGATCATTATGAACTATCTTTCCCGGAAGTTTGAATACCAGGCAGATAATTTCGCCAGGAACACCTATCGCGCCCAGCCTTTGGTCTCCGGGCTAAAAAAGCTGTCCAGAAACAGCCTCAGCAACCTCACTCCTCACCCGGCCTACGTGTTTGTCCACTATTCTCACCCGCCGCTATATAAACGCTTCCGCAACTTGTGGTCCTAAATTTGTTGTTAGTTTTTAATCTTAATTGTACTTTTAAACCATGATGACGGACGCCGCTATAGAACAAGAAAACAAGGAGATTGCACAGCAATACAAAAAGCTCCTGCGAATCAGCTACCAGACTCTTTCAGAAGACGACAAGAAGCTGATAAGGAAAGCTTTTGACACTGCCGTAGACGCTCACAAGGACCAGCGCAGGAAATCGGGGGAAGCTTATATTTTCCACCCCATCGCTGTGGCCAAGATCGTGGCCTCTGAGATAGGGCTGGATGCCACCTCCATTGCGGCAGCCCTGCTGCACGATGTTGTGGAGGATACCTCCTACACCCTGGAAGACATCAGGAACATGTTTGGAGAGACGGTGGCTCGTATCGTGGATGGGCTAACGAAGATCTCCCATCTTAAGCATGACAAAGACGTTTCCCTGCAGGCTGAGAATTTCAGGAAGATGCTCCTTACCCTCAATGATGATGTACGGGTGATCATCATCAAGATCGCCGATCGTTTGCACAACATGCAGACCATGGATTCCATGAGGACAGATAAGCAGGAGAAGATCGCTTCAGAAACATTATATATTTATGCCCCCCTGGCCCACAGGATCGGGCTTTATAACATTAAGACCGAGCTGGAGGACCTGGGACTCAAATATACCGAGCCCGATGTCTATGATGAGAT
>JBEPWW010000128.1:0-7060 GCA_041642215.1 Salinimicrobium sp.
GACGGCTAATGCCCAGTTCGAGACCGGCACCACTGTGAGAAACCTCATTACCTATGCCGTTTCCATAACCCTGCTGGTGGTAGCCGGTTTCGGGATTTATAACATCCTGAATATGCTTATTTATGAAAAAATGAATGACATAGCTATTCTTAAAGCCACCGGCTTCACGGGTACCGATGTGCAGATGGTATTTCTGAGCCAGGCCCTTATTATCGGTCTGGTAGGCGGAGTTTTGGGACTGCTGATGGGGTATGGTCTGTCTACTCTTATAGACAGCCTTCCCTTCGAGACTGAAGCTTTGCCTACCATTGAAACCTACCCGGTTAATTTCAACTTCTGGTTTTATCTCATCGGGATCATCTTTGCGATGATCTCTACCTTTTTCGCGGGATATCTTCCTTCCCTGAAGGCCAAAAGAATTGACCCCGTCCTGATCATTACAAGCCAATAAAACAGATGATGGAAACAATCCTGGAGGTGAAGCATATAAACAAGCATTTTACAGACCCTGTGAATTTTCACGTGCTTAAGGACATCAGTTTTACAATAAAAAAAGGGGAGTTCGTATCGGTTATGGGAAAATCGGGGAGTGGCAAATCCACACTTTTATATGTTCTTTCCACAATGGACACAGATTACGAAGGGGAGCTGTACCTGGACGGGGACCTGGTAACGGGGCAGCACCCCAACCGGCTCTCCTACATAAGGAATAAACATATTGGCTTTGTGTTTCAATTTCATTACCTGCTCGGGGAATTTACTGTTCTGGAAAATGTGATGCTTCCCGCCAGGAAACTGGCAGAAAAGAAAGATGAAGAGATCGAAAAAGAAGCCCTGGAGAAGCTCCGTATTTTGGACATAGAAAAATTAGCCCATAAAAAGGCCTCAAAAATATCGGGAGGGGAGAAGCAACGGGTAGCGATCGCCCGGGCTCTTATCAATGATCCTTTGATCATTATGGCTGATGAGCCCACCGGAAACCTTGACAGTAAAAATGCCGAAAATGTCTATGATATCTTTAAAAAGCTAAGCGGGGAAAAGGGCCTGTCACTTCTGGTGGTTACGCATGACAAGGATTTCGCAGCCAAAACAGATCGTATTATTGAGATGGAAGACGGCAGGATCATCAGTTAAATAAAACTCAGGGTTTCCGGAGAGGCATGAACTGATTATTGTCATTTCTTTTTCTGTTTTTCTGCAATATCTTAACAAAGTATATTAAAAGATGTCGCATGGAAACTGAGGAAAATGAGGGTTATGTGTCTCTTGACACCTCTTCCCCGATCTGGAAGCATGTGTTTATGGCTGCCCCGCTGGTAGTTATAGGCACCAGGGAAGGTGAAGGGTATGACCTGGCCCCAAAACATATGGCCTTTCCCGCCGGGTTTGATAATTTTTTTGGATTTGTTTGCACGCCTAAGCACGCTACCTATCAAAACATTCTCGAACACGGGGAATTCACGGTTAGTTTTCCGGTACCCGATGAGCTTATAGTTACTTCCCTAACCGCCTCGTCAAGAGAAAATATCGCTTCCAAACAAGATAATGTTCTCCATTCCCTTTCGGCTGAAAAAGCAGTGAGTATGGATCTGCCGGTTCTAAAAGATGCTTACCTAAGGCTGGAATGTGCCAGATATAAGGTCATCGACGGCTTTGGCAGCAACAGTATCATCACAGGTATCATTAAGGCAGCTTCTGTAAAAAAGGCTTATATGCGTGTTTCAGACATGGATGAACAGGTACAACTTATGGAACATAATTTACTTACATATATTGCCCCCGGAAGGTTTGCCCGCATCAGGGAGACTTATAATTTTCCTTTTCCAAAAAGTTTTAAATTATGACAGCTTCCCCTCAAATAGCAGAAGAAGTAAAGAAACATCTTCAAAATAAAGCACCGGCTATGGAGGAATTCCTGCGGCAACTGGTGTATAGGGAATCGCCGAGCCACAATAAAGCGGCCATTGAAGAACTCATGACCTATCTGCAGGCTGAGTTGCGAGCACTGGGATATGTTTCCTTCAGGTATCCCGGGAAGGAAACCGGCGGGTTTTTATATGCCCGGCCCTTACAGCGAGAGAGGAACAAGCCCTTACAGGTACTGGTAGGTCATTGTGATACCGTATGGGCGCTAAACACAATTGAAAAGATGCCGGTGCAGGAAAAGAATGGAAAAATTACCGGCCCGGGTATCTATGATATGAAGGCCGGACTAACCCAGATAATTTTTGCATTGCGAACTTTGAAGGAGTTGTCGCTGTCTGTCCCGGTGACCCCTATAGTGCTTATCAATGCCGATGAGGAAATTGGCAGCAGGGAATCCACCCGGGCTATCGCACGGCTGGCCAGGATCTCCAATCGTGCTTTTATCCTGGAGCCTCCCCTGGGGCTGGAGGGGAAGATCAAAACGTCCCGGAAAGGGGTGGGAAGGTTCACTATAAAGGTACAGGGGAAGGCCGCTCATGCTGGTCTGGACCCCGAAAAGGGAGTGAGTGCCATTGTAGAACTGTCGCATCAGGTACAGAAGTTATATGCCATGAACGACCTAAAAAGGGGCATTACGGTCAACGTGGGGATGGTCACCGGCGGGACATCTGCCAATGTCATAGCTGCGGAAAGTACCGCAGTGGTTGACGTGAGGATCTACAATAAGGAAGATGCCGATTATATTACGGAGCAGATATATGCGCTGAAACCCGAACATGAAGATGTGACCCTGGAGGTGTCAGGAGGAATAGGAAGACAACCTATGGAAAAAAATCCCAGGAACGAAAACCTGTGGCAACGGGCAAAGGCCGGCGGGGAATTACTGGATATAGAACTGCAGGAAGCTACAGCCGGGGGAGGATCAGACGGGAATACCACCAGCCTGTATACCGCCACTCTGGATGGCCTGGGAACAACAGGGGATGGAGCCCATGCTGTCCATGAATTCATTTTTAAGGAAAAACTGACTGAACGTACAGCGCTCCTCGTGATCCTGCTGCTGGAAGTACCATTAAAACTCTAAAATAATTATTATGGACCATAGATATATTTACACCGGACTAACCCGAACCTCAGACCTCGCAGAAAAAGAATTTGAAGTGAAGAAGCTGGACAAGAGTGAATGGGCTACTGGAGATTTTGTGATCTGTAAACTGACTGATGTTGGAGCACATGATGCGAAACTGGAGCTTACCAATGGGAGGTTACGTGGAGTGATGGACGGGGACGTTATGGTAGGCGCCCTGGGCATTCGTCATGCCACCCTGGAAGCCACCGGTACCTGGAAAGAAACTGCCGAAGATGGAAAAATGCATGTGCTAAGCTGGGGCGGTTTGTTGGGGAAATTGACCTCTAAATCGGTTTTCACCCCTAAATTTATGGAGGTTCAGTACATAGGACATGCCTGGAGGTCTGATACCAAGCTGAATATGAACAATTTTCTGAGACCGGTACCGCACCAACAATTCAATACTCCTGTGGTGTTGTTTATAGGAACCTCCATGTCATCGGGGAAAACCACCAGTGCGAGGATCGTGACCAGCCTTTTGAAGCTTGCGGGCCATAAGGTGGTAGGGGCAAAGATCACCGGCACGGGGCGGCTCAAGGACATTCTCGCGGTCAAAGATGTAGGTGCCGATGCCGTACTGGATTTTGTCGATGCGGGACTGCCCTCATCGATTTGTCCTCCCGAAGAGTACAGAGACAAACTAGAGTATATGCTGGACCGTATCTCTAATGAATCCCCCGATGTCGCCGTCGTTGAAATAGGGGCCTCACCCCTGGAGCCTTACAACGGGGAGATGGCATTCAATCGAATAAAGGAACATATCAAATGCGTGGTTTTGAGCGCTACAGATCCTTATGCCGTGTACGGGCTGATGAAAGCCTTTGATATTAAACCCGATATTGTGACCGGGATCTCCTCCAATACGCTCGGGGGCAGGGAATTGGTGGAGAAATTGTGCGGGGTGCCCGCCCTTAACCTCAAAGACGAAGAGAGTATGCCACGCTTAAAGAGCATACTGCGGCAGCGCCTGGGTATGGATATATAACAGGAGTATCAAAACACGTTAAGTTAGTGTAAGTCTGATCTTTATCATTTTCAGTCAGGGCAGTTTCACTTATCTTGAGACCTTTATAATATGAAGCTATGCCATTTTCCACCGAGGAGTTTTTGCAGGTTTTTGAACAGTATAACCGGGCTGTGTGGCCAATGCAGTTGATACTTTTTCTGCTTGGGGCTTTAGCTGTAATATTTTTGTTCAGGAAAAAGAGCAAAAACCGGATGGTCGTTAATGGGGTCCTTGGCTTCTTCTGGGCTTGGATGGGGGTAGTCTATCACTGGATACATCTTACTGAAATCAATCCGGCTGCCTATATTTTTGGGGGCTTTTTTGTTCTTCAGGGGGTACTGTTTCTTTGGAGCGGCTTTTACAGAAAAGGACCGGCTTACGGTTTTCAAATGGACCTGAAGGGGATAATGGGAATGCTGCTGCTTTTCTATGCCATGGTTGCCTATCCCTTCCTGGCTTATTTCTTTGGCCATACTTTTCCGCAGTCTCCAACTTTCGGCCTGCCCTGTCCCACGACGATCTTCACCTTCGGAATTCTCCTTTTTTCAGTAGAAAGACCTGCATGGTATTTGTTTAGTATTCCTTTTTTATGGTCTCTAATAGGATTTTCGGCAGCAGTCAACCTTTCGATCAAAGAGGATTGGGGGCTGGTGCTTGCCGGGCTCATAGCTGTTTTGTTCTTCCTTTTTTATAAATATCCACGGGGTTCTGCAAATGAGCAGGGAATCATTTATGAGATATACCCGAAATCGGATAATCAGGATTATATTCCAGGTGCGTGATCTCAAAGCGCAACCATGGGAAATCCTCTTCCGGAAGTTGCCAGGTCACCCGGCAAACAGCAGGTATTTTTACACCGTCGAATTTTTTGTACTCCAGGGTTTCCACTATCCATGGCCGCTTTACAGCCGTTCCTTTACCGCCATAATACCGTAGAGCTTCAAAAGACACAAAATCCCCTTCAGGTGTGAACCTGAACACCCCCGTTTCAGAGTGCCCATCTATTTCTATGGTAGCCCTTGCTGAAGTCTCATGCAGCTCTTCCCAATGGAGGTAAGGCTGCCCGGCCGCAGAAGGAAACCAACAGATCTCACCCAGGAACCGCAAGATGGTCCCGGAGTTGATTTTTTCATTTTTAGCCTCGTCCACTACCTTAAAAAGGGATTGCAACTTAATGAGCATTTCACCCTGCCCGCCCTGAAGCCTGTCCCGGCCTGTCAAATGAATAAGGGGATAGGGCGCTACTTTTACAAACCACACAAATCCAGGATCCTCCACTCTTATATACTGGGAGGCCTCAAAAGGAATCCATTTGCCGCCCGGCTTTGTCCTCATTTCGCCTTTCTGACGCAGGTATACCACCTGCACTTGCGGCTGTGTTGTCGCCCCCGAATTCCTCACCCAGGTATTGACAACGGGAGGAAAGCTTTTGAAATCTATCTCATTGGGAACAGGTTCCCCGAGCCGGACTTCTGCGAGAAGTGCGGAGATCTCTGCCTGTATCATGTTGCTGAACCGCTGCTGACCATAGGCCGGAATGCTGACAGCCAGGATGATGAGATTGGCCAGAGTGCCGAATTTGGCGTCTTCCCAGCTGAGACTCACCACAAATTGAGAAATAATAACCCCTACAATGGCCAGAGCAGGCCACCAGTTTTTCTGAAATATTAGAGATGCCAGGGCTCCCAGAAGTAATAAACCGGCCAGGATCCACAAAACCCCTTCAGGTTTGGGAATACTGCGGGTGATCTGTGGGATCGACTCCGGTTGAAAGGCTTTTGCCGCCCCCAGGAAATGTATCAATCCATGTAAGAGTAGAAGCAGTCCAAAAAATATTCTAAGAACAGGTTCCATAACAGTAACATTTGAGAGTTTCGAGAAAGTAATGGCGTCAAACTTTCATGAAGGGCTTGATCAACAATAAACAACTCATGTTCCCCGCTTACACCTGATTTTATAAAACTCGCTGGCTATTCATGTATGATGAACATAGGGATCCTACTGGAATAAATGGTTTTGGACAGGGAAGAGCCAAAGAGCCGGTCGAGGAAATCTTCTTTTTTCACCGGTAAGACATGCATGTGGATCTCCTTTACCTGTACAATGGTCTTTACTGCGTCATAAAGCTGAATGTTTACGAGTTTATGATACCTGGTCTTATGTCCGCTAAAGATCTCTTCCAGTTCCTTCTCTTCATTAGGAGGAAGTTTGGTTGGGGGTTTTTCCCGGGTCATACGCATCACATCCAGAGAGAACTTGCGGTGATCGATAAGTCGAAGTAAAGGAAGCAGACTTTCGAGATCTACCTGTACTGTTTCATCCAGGGTAAGCAGCAATCTATTCATTCCGTTGTATTTACAGCCCTTGGGGATAACCAGAAGAAGGGAGTTCACTTCACGTATCACCCGTAGGGTATGCTGCCCAAAAATAGATTCCAGGGCTCCTTTAGCTCCCGCTGTTCCCATGACAATAAGATCGATGTCTTTATTTCGAATGACCCTGTTGATGGCGTGGGTAAAAGAATCATAACCAGTTACCGCCTTAAAACTATATCTCTCTGAGGGAAAAGAAGTTTTTAGTTCTTCAATTAGATGTTGAAGTTTTTCTTTGCTTTCCTGGATAAGGGTGTCATAGATGGAAGCCTCTTGTGAGGCGCTCCATAACTTCCCTGAAGTATACTCTCCTGTTTTATAGATGCTCAGCAAATAAAACATGCAGGTTTCCCCTTGAAAAAAGTTCATCGCATATTCTATCGCATTCATGGAACACCTCGAAAAATCTGTGGGCAATAATATGTTTTTCATAACAGGAACTCTAAAGAAACATCTTAAAGGTAAGAAGATCAGGGAAGTATTACCATGACGCGCGTCATATTACATACTACAAAATTTTATTATTTTAGGTATAGAATGTTGAGAAGAACAGGAACTCATGACTGTCTTGCCTGCATTTGGATGATCAGCCTTCTTACTGTGACGGGTACATCTGGTTTTGGCGAT
>JBEPWW010000129.1:0-7041 GCA_041642215.1 Salinimicrobium sp.
GCCTGTTATAACTTCAAACGTACCAAAAATCTTATAGTAATTAAAAAATTTCAATACAATGGAAACTTTAGAAAAACAGAAGTTGTCCCAGGGGCAAAGAAAATTGGTTCAGCGTATACTCCTTACCCTCACGCTCGTGCTTTTTGCAACGGGAGAGATCCTGGCACATTGTGACAGAGAGAATGGACCGGTAGCCAAAGCTGCCAGGGAAGCCCTGGATACCGGGGAATTTGAAAGGATCGTCATATGGGTAGGGCAAGAACAGGAACAGGAGCTGCAAGAGAAGTTCCGGCAAAGCCTGGCGGTATACCAAAAGAGAGGAGATGCTGAGGAGCTGGCCAAAAAATATTTTATGGAGACCGCGGTCCGCCTGCATCGTGAGGCTGAGGGCATGCCTTACACCGGCCTTAAACCTGCCGCTCCCAATCCGCCCGACATCGAAGCTGCAGAAAGAGCTCTGGAAACAGGAAATTTAGAACCGGTAACAGACCTGCTTTCAGAAAAAATGCAGGAGGAAGTATCCAGGTGGTTCAGGCAGGTCCTGGATGCACGAAAGAATAAAGAAAACACTATTTCTGCCGGAAGGGAATGGGTGGATAATTATGTGAAATATATCACCTATATCCACAAGCTTCACCAGACGATCGAAGCAGGCCCTCCTCATGGAGTAGACGCTCATTGAAAAATTTTCCGACCGGGAACCTGCGCTGTTATTTTTTTTCCATAAAAAAAGCCCCCCATTTCTGAGAGGCTTTTGTGCGGGCGAGAGGACTCGAACCTCCACACATTGCTGCACTAGATCCTAAGTCTAGCGTGTCTACCAATTCCACCACGCCCGCCTGGTATTTACGCTGCTCATGCCTTTCGGGAAATTTCCCGGCGGGCAGGCCCGCGTTGGTATTTTCAATAAGATTGCTTGTTGTAAGCGGATGCAAATATAAGCAACATTTTCAATTTTCAAACAGAGAAGAAAAAAAATTTCAAATTTTATTACCTTTATCCAACAACAAAAATCCAATTATGCAAGATACCAAAACCTATGTGGAGGAAAACAAAGATCGTTTTATCGGGGAACTCATTGAACTCCTGAAGATTCCCTCCATCAGCGCAGATTCTGCCTATAAAAATGACCTCATCAAAACAGCTGAAGCTGTGCAGCAAAGTTTACTGCAGGCCGGCTGTGACAAAGCAGAGATCTGTGAAACCCCGGGACATCCCGTGGTGTACGGAGAAAAAATAGTCGATCCCAGTTTACCCACCGTTCTCGTTTATGGTCATTACGATGTCCAGCCACCCGACCCGGTAAACCTTTGGGACAGCCCGCCTTTTGAGCCGGTGATCAAAGAAACGAAAATTCATCCCGAAGGGGCCATTTTTGCTCGTGGAGCATGTGACGATAAAGGTCAGATGTACATGCATGTAAAAGCTTTGGAGTACATGACCAAAAATGATAAACTTCCATGTAACGTGAAATTCATGATCGAAGGCGAAGAAGAGGTTGGAAGTGAGAACCTGGGGTGGTTCATTCAGCAAAACCGGGAAAGACTGGCCAACGATGTGATCCTTATAAGTGATACCGGGATGATCGCAAAAGATGTACCTTCCATTACCACCGGGTTGAGAGGCCTAAGCTATATGGAGGTGGAAGTAACGGGACCTAATCGGGATCTGCACAGCGGGCTCTACGGCGGCGCCGTGGCCAACCCCATTAACATCCTTTCAAAAATGATTGCCTCTTTGCAGGATGAAGACAACCGCATTACCATTCCCGGCTTTTATGATAAGGTAAAGGAATACAGTGAAGAAGAACGGGCAAAAATGGCTGAGGCTCCTTTTGATCTCGAGGAATACAAAGAAAAACTGAACATTGAGGATGTGCACGGGGAGAAAGGCTATTCCACTCTTGAAAGAGCTTCCATTCGGCCCACACTGGATGTGAACGGCATCTGGGGTGGTTATATTGGAGAAGGGGCAAAAACAGTGTTGCCTTCTAAAGCCTACGCCAAGATCTCCATGCGCCTGGTATCAGATCAGGACTGGAAAGAGATCAGTGCTTTATTCAAAGCCCACTTTGAAAATATAGCCCCTAAGAGTGTAAAAGTCGAAGTAAGCACCCACCATGGCGGGCAGGCCTATGTGACTCCAATAGACACCCTGGAATACCAGGCCGCAAATGATGCTTATGAAGAAGCCTTCGGAAAAGCTCCAATTCCGCAGCACAGTGGCGGAAGCATTCCAATAGTTTCCCTTTTTGAGCAGGAATTAAAAAGCAAAACCATCCTGATGGGCTTTGGGCTGGATACAGATGCCATTCATTCGCCAAACGAACACTTTGGAATATGGAATTACCTGAAGGGTATTGAGACCATTCCACTGTTCTACAAGCACTTCACCAAGCTGAAGCAGGCGGAGAAATAATAAGTTTCGGTATAGAGATAGATTAATACAGACCTCACAGGTTTTTAAAACCTGTGAGGTCTTTTTTATTATATCGAAATCTCTTTATTACACCTTCTTCACAAATTTCGTCAGGATCACGATCTGCTGCCCTTCCACTTTTCCTTCTATCTGTTCCGGATTGTCGTGCACCAAAGAAACCCTTCTCACTGCCTTTCCTCGTTTGGCCACCAGGCTGGAACCTTTTACGGGGAGGTCCTTGATCAGTACCACCGTATCCCCTGCTTCTATGCTGACACCATTGCTGTCCCTGTGAACGATCCCCCCGGGGGCTTCTTCAGAAGCCTGTCCTGCCACTGCCCATGTTTTGGTTTCGTCATCCATATACATCATATCCAGGAGGTCCTGCGGCCAGCCTTCCCCACGTAAGCTATTGAGCATCCTCCACGCCATGACCTGTACGGCAGGCACACTGCTCCACATGCTGTCGTTTAAGGAGCGCCAGTGATTGGGATCTACTTTTTCAGGATCCTCGATCTGGTCTTTGCAGGTGCCGCAGATGAGGATATCGGCTTCTGCACCCGCTGGGGAGTCAGGTATTGCAAAAACCTGCAGGTCTTCTTTCTCGCCACAGAGTTCACACCGCGATCCGCTTCTTTGAAATAATTCTTGTTCGATACTCATAGGACGATTTTGTTTGGGGGCGAATTTAGGTTTTTATTTGGTGCCTCGTCACGATTCGCAGATCTGCGCCAACTTTGATTTCAAACTACGATAACGCGAATTTGTAATCTGTGCTGAGCAACCTACTTCCATGGTGATTCCTTAATTAAAAATCCAACCCCAAAATGAAAACGGCACGGATCGCAGATTCGCGCCAGCTTTGGTACCGAATTTCGATAGCGCGGATTTATAATCCATGATGAATGAAAAATGTTAATTTTTCACTGCTGTTGTAGCCAGCTGTTGTTTCTCCTTTTTGATATAGTTGTTCACGCGCTCCTCCAGAATCGGCAAAGTCACCGTCCCCTGCTCCAGAATGATCTCATGGAACTGCCGGATATCAAAATGCTGTCCCAGGGCTTCTTCGGCTTTCTTACGAAGCTCGCGGATCTTTATTTCACCTATCTTGTAGGACACCGCCTGTCCCGGCCAGGAGATATAGCGGTCTACTTCTGTATTGATGTTGTGTAAGGACAGGGCGGTATTCGACCTGAGGAATTCCACCGCCTGATCGCGGGTCCAGCCTTTGGCATGGATCCCGGTATCAACCACCAGTCTGCAGGCACGCCACTGCTCATAGGTAAGCTTCCCGAACATCTCGTACGGGGTAGTGTAGATCCCCATTTCTTCTGCCAGGAATTCTGAATATAATCCCCAGCCTTCTCCAAAGGCTGACAGGTACATGTTTCTTCTGAATTTGGGAATACTATCCCCTAGTTCGTTATTAAGCGCGTTCTGCAAATGATGTCCCGGCACCGCTTCATGGGCGGTAAGGGATGGCAGCACATACAGCGGGCGGTTGGAAAGGTTGTAAGTATTTACCCAATAATATCCCGGCTGCGTCTCATCTGATGCTCCAATGTACCGTCCCGTTGTATATTTTGGCGCGATCGCATCGGGTACGGGTGCGACTCCGTAAGGCTTTCGGGGTAAGGTCTTAAAGAACTTTGGCAGTTTGGCATCAATTCTCTTGGAGATGTCCCTTGCCTCCTTTAACAGCTCTTCTCCCGTGGTGACGTAAAATTGCTCATCGGTACGTAGAAAATGTATGAAATCTTCAAAAGAGCCCTCAAAGCCTACTTCACTAATGATCTTTTTCATCTCATTATTGATCCGGGCTACTTCATCCAGTCCTATCTGGTGGATCTCCTCTGCGGAAAGGTCCAGGGTGGTATAGTAATTCAGCCGGTTTTGATAATATTCCCGCCCATTGGGAACAGTAGAGATCCCGAGGCCTTTTCGGGTACCCGGAAAATATTCCGATTCAAAAAATGCTTTGATCCTCCTGAACTGCGGCACCACCTTTTCGGCGATCACCTGTTCCGCAGCCTTTATAACCGAGTCTTTCTGCTCCCGGGTCATCGTCGCAGGGAGGTCTACAAAAGGGGTAAAATAATAGCTTCCCCGGGGATCATCAACGATCTGCTCCTCATAGGTGGCCTCATAACCTTTGAAGATCACCCCCGGCTGGGTATTCCCTTTTTTGATGCTTTCCCGTAACAGCTGCAGGTGCTGGTCTACGTAAACAGGAATGGCATTCAGCTTTCTAAGGTAATCCCGAACCTGTTTATAAGAACTCAGATCCCGCACATGATATGGCAGACTCACATGAAAACCGGCATCAGAAAGCAAAGGGTTGAGATATGCCCCGTATTCAAATTCATCCACGGTTTCCTGCAGGCGATACCTTAACAGTTCCTTTGAGATTCTTTCGGTCTCGGTAAGGGATGCAGCATCTACCTTTTCCAGTTCCTTTAACCGCTCCCGGGCAAATTCAGCATCTTTTTTATAACGTTCCTCTGTGTAGAGCCCCAGGGGGAATTGTTCGCGGTCGTAACTTTTATGGTCTTCAACTTTTTCGATCACCTGTTCCAGAGCTTCAGAAGCATCCTGAGCATAAAGGCCGGCAGTCGATATTAAAAGCAGTAACAGTATGGAGCAATAAGATTTCATAATGCAGGTTTTAAAACTAAAAAGTAAATATATGAAGATTTAACCGGGATTAGGCTTAAACCTGTAGTTGCACGGCAAAGCATTTTACAAGAGGAGTTTGTTTTACTGGTCCCGGTGGTCGACCCCTTTGATCCGCTCCCAAAGATCGGACAGGATCTTTCCTGCGTTTTCAGGGCGCCTCTCCACCTCTTCTGCCCTTACAGTACCATTCTCCTCTACGAGCCGGTAACTAAAAGCAAAGCGGGAATCTTCCTCTGATGGATTGAGTTTTCCGAAGCGAAGGTCATTAAAATACAGATCCCCCTCCTTTTCAGTTATGATATACCAGCCCTGGGAGATATCTATAAGACGTTGCACATTCCTGTTGTTCTTTAGGTCCCCCAGGTAGTGATGGTTTTTAGGATAGGCGTCAAACCTTACCAGTCCCTCATCGAAAAAGGAATAGTAGCCAAGCAGGAAATCTTCTTCGGCTTCCACATTGGCAGACCACAGGATGGTATTAAAAGGGGAAGGCCGGGTGTCCATGCGTTCATAAAATATTCCTTGCCTATCAAGACTATGTACAAATTGCTCATGGACAAAACCTTTTAAAACCAGGCTCAGGACCAAATAGGCGCTGCTAATGCCCAGGCCCAGGTAATTATAGATCCTTCGTTTGGGACTTTCCCTATGTTGCCTCATGGCCAGGATCAGAAAGATCAAAAAAGGAACCGTATACAGCGGGTCGATCACAAAGATGTTCTTAAAGGCGAGCCTGATGTCCAGCGGCCAGAAAAGCTGGGTGCCCCAGGTGGTAAAGGAGTCCAGGATAGGATGGGTGAAAAGGCCCCAGAACATCAATTTGGTCCAGTCCTTCCAGGTGGCGGGAGAGCTTTTTTCGATCCATGAGATCATATAGCCAAATACAGGCGCTGCAAGGAGCGAAAACAGAATGGAATGGGTGATCCCGCGATGGAATTCAATAGCGGTGATGGTATCTGTGAAATATCCCGCAGCGGCATCCAGGTCAGGGATGGTACCGGCAATGGCTCCGTAGAGCATGGCCTTATTACCAACCTTTTTCCCGAGCACGGCTTCCCCTACCGCGGCACCTAAAACGATTTGAGTTAATGAATCCATCTTATGGCAAATTCCAATTTTCTAAATTCTAAATTTCAATTTAATTTCGGCACGCATTGCAAATCTGCGCCATCTCGATGAAGTCCCGACTGCCTGCCTGCGGCAGGCATGAGCTAAAGGCGACAAAAGTTCCAACTTCGTACTTCTAAAACCTAACCTCAATCCACTATTTCCATTTTTTTCAACAGAAAAGAGGCGTTCATATTCCGACAGATCCCGGTTTTAAATCGGTAATCGAAATTAAGTTCATCATTGATGATCTCGGCATCAAAATAATAATTTTTCACCTGCGGATGCTCTTCTGTCACTTCACAAAGACTCAGATCATGCGTAGCGATGATCCCTGTAGATTGGGACCGCACCAGTTTTTCAATGAATTTACGCGATCCAATGGCCTTATCTGTACTGTTGGTACCTTTAAGGATCTCATCCAGGATAATGAAATATTTGTCTTTCCTTATTTCCTCCACAATGAATTTCAGCCGCTTAAGCTCTGAGAAAAAGTAGGATTCATCATCTGTAAGGGAATCGGTGGTGCGCATACTGGTGATAAGCTTTATGGGAGCGTATTTGCAGGAGGTGGCACAGACGGGCAGTCCCAGGTTGCTCATAAGGATCTGCAGGCTTACGGTCCTTAAAAAAGTACTTTTCCCTGCCATGTTGGCTCCCGTGATGATGAAGAACTGCTCCTTCCCGATCGTAAAATCATTGGCCACTCTTTTATCGGGATCCAGAAGGGGATGTGCCAGTGCAGTCGCCTGAGTGATTGTTTGAACATGATCTATTTCCGGAAAAACATAGGCAGGATGATTAAATGCAAAATTTCCCAGGGAATTGTAGGCATCAAAA